>NZ_SFBV01000157.1:0-21348 GCF_007095585.1 Microcystis sp. M_OC_Ca_00000000_C217Col | reverse complement strand
TACTGATTACTGATTACTGATTACTGATTACTGATTACTGATTACTGATTACTGATTACTGATTACTGATTACTGATTACTGATTACTGATTACTGATTACTGATTACTGATTACTGATAACTGATTACTGATAACTGACGGTGATAGTTAATTTTTAGGTAGAGAAGAATCTTTTAATTCAAAATAAGCTTGTACTTCTTCTTTCCAGAGTTGATATTTTTCTTGAATTAGTTGATATTGACTGGCAAAATCGAGGTTACAATCAACGATATTGCTATCGATCTCGGATTGCACTAATTCCCGTTCGATCAGGGTTTCTCGGATAAATTTTAAACATTCTTGTCTCAAAGCTTCCGCTTGATCAATAATTAGCTGGACTTGATTAATTGCTCGATCGTACAATGGGGTTTGTGAATGAAAAATTTCGGAAGATGCGGCCAGATTTCGCAGTCTATTTAATTGATTTTTCTTTTCTACTAAACTGGCAATTTTGGGGTTAATTTCAAAAAGTAAGGTTTTCACCAGAGGAGCCAAGCGGCGAGTGTTAGTATAATCATAGTTATTAAGGTCTGATTTAATCAGGTGTACCTGTTGTAAATCGACGGTAATATCGTGGAGTTGTATCTCGGTTTCGGTGATGGTGGGATGAATCGTTTTAACTTTCCAAGTAGTAATAGAAGTCAACTGCTGGCGCTCACTATTAACCATTTGCCGCTCCATTTTCAGCACATCGAGGGGAATGCTATAAAGTTTTTTATCGGGAATATAGATGACATCGCTACTGAGAATGCGATCGATTTTAGGACGACGATATAAATAATGATACAGGAATCGATAAAAGCTGTTACTGCCTTGAAATATCTGGACAAATAACCAAATTTTCCAGCTGAATAACCCGCTAAGAAAGCGTCCGAATAGATGGGAATTCGAGGAGGAGTTATTCATGAAATTCCGTTATCAGTTATCGGTGAGGAATCGGAGGTTTGGTTCTTTTCAGCGAGCGGTAAATAGTAAACAGTAATCAGGGATAAAGATGAAGATAACTAACTAACTAATTAACTTAAAACTTACATCTGATAACTGATCACTGATAACTGATCACTGATTAAGGACGTTCTCCGGGTAGATTTTTTGAAGATGTTGGTTTCGATCTTACCTGTTGACGACCGTTGCGAATAACTTGTAACATTTCCCCTAATTCTCGATCGAGATGTTCTAAAACCGCTTCGGCATAGTCGTCAGCGCCTTTTTGAATTTCATGACATTCAGCTTGGGTTTTTTGTCGTAACTGTTGCACTTCCTGCAAGGTGCTGTGACGCATCTGTTCGATTTCATCGAGGGTTTGTTGTTGCAAGGATTCGCATTCCTGCTGAACCCGTTGACGAATTTGGGCCGCTTGCCGTTCTGCTTGTTGAATAATACCGGACTCATCGAGAATTTGGGCGGCTCTTTGTTGAGCGGAACGAAGGACTTGTTGAGCGTATTCTTCTGCTTTAGTGATAATTTCCTGTTCTTCCTGCAAAATTGCTAAAGCTTTCTGTACTGCTGGTGGCACGGTTTCATAGATGAGATCGATCTGTTCGGCTATCTGTCCCTCATCGATGATTGTCCAACGGGTGAGGGGGATATGGAAACTATCAAAAATCATCTCTTGCAGACGCGCCAGATCCTGATAGATATCGAAATCGACGGGTGGACTGGGAACCCCACTATTAGAAGTGTTAGGTACTGCTTTTCTGGGATCATTAGGTTCTCGGCGCGCCATAGGTTCAGATCGTCCTCATTACTGTATTTTAGTATGTTAGCTATAGTATGAGTAAATATCCCTAGAAACGTTTTCTGGGACTAGATGGGTGACAGAGCCACCGAATTGAGCGATTTCTTTAACCACGCTACTGCTTAAAAAACTATATTCTTTAGTGGTGGCTAAAAAAACCGTTTCGATTCCTTCCCAGAGAGTTTTATTGGTGTGTGCCATTTGCAGTTCTTTTTCAAAGTCTGAGAGAACCCGCAACCCCCGCAACAGCACCTTAGCACCTTTTAATCTGGCATATTCAACCGTCAATCCTGAAAAACTGTCTATCTCAACGTTTTTCAGGTGTTTTGTACAGTAACTGATCTGTTCTATGCGTTTTTCGACCGTAAACAGGGGGTTTTTATGGGGATTGCAGAGAACTGCCACGATTACTCGCTCGAATAGTGGCACACTGCGTTCGATAATATCTAAATGACCGAGTGTAACTGGATCGAAGCTGCCGGGGTAGATGGCGATCATTTCTCAACCTTCACACCTCGCCAAAAAGCGATATATCCTTTAATATTTTGGGCTTTTGGTTTAGGATCGGGATAATACCAAGCGGCATCTTTATTGTCCTGTCCATCTACCCTGAGAGTATAATAACTAGCCTCTCCTTTCCAAGAACAAATGGTATGGGTGTTACTGGGTTGAAAATATTCAGCTTTGATGGTATCGGGGGGAAAATAGTAGTTTCCCTCGACAATTTCACAGTTATCGCTTTCCGCTACCACTGCACCATTCCAAATCGCCTTTGCCATGACACTAACTCCTAGTTCTGGTTCAAAATCATCTTACAACAGAGTTTGTAAATGTTGAACCAGTTGGTTAACCTGCATCACTCCCTCGATTCGATCGATCGGTTGACCATTTTTAAAGACTACTAAAGTCGGTAAAGCTTGAATACCGTACTTAGTGGCTAAATTGGGATATTTGTCTGTATCAATTTTGACAATTTGTAGGCGATTTTTGAAATACATTCCCGTTTGTTCTAGAATCGGAGCCATCATTTGACAAGGACCGCACCAAGTGGCATAGAAATCCACTAACACGGGGAGATTAGTGGTTTGCAACAGTTCCTGAAAACTGGAAAACTCTTTTTTGACTGCCATAAATTGTCACCTCGCCAGAAAAATAGCCTTTTCCCTACTATAGCTTTTCTAAATGTCCCTTAGCTCTCCTGCAAAAGTAAGTTCTCGATGTGCTATCGGCTCAAAATATCTTAAAACTCAGATAAATTTGCGATAATTTTCGGTTTTATGGCTAGTATAGTTGTCTCTTGTCTTTTTTATCCTCATCTCCCCACTCCCTACCTCCCCATTTCCTGTCTCGGAGTCTCCTATCTCCTCACCTAACGGAAAATTTTTGATTTCTCCAGAGCAGTCATCGATCGCCGGGAAAATGCTAAGTTAGGTAAAGACTCGACAGCCAACTTTCCATGAACATCCTAACCAAGCTGCTTTTTCCCGAAACTAAAACCCCAGAGCAAGTAGGTTCACCGCGAGTACAGAAAAGCCGCCGGGGAATCGAGACCAAATCCGCCGCAGAAATCGTTATTATGCGACAAGCGGGTAAAATTGCCGCTACAGTCCTCAAAGAAATTGCCCAGATCGCTCAACCCGGAATGACGACGGCGGATCTGGATGTCTATGCGGAAAAACGTATCCGCGCAATGGGTGCTACTCCCAGTTTTAAAGGTTATTATGGCTTTCCTGCCTCGATTTGTGCCTCCGTCGATAACGAAGTCGTTCACGGTATCCCTAGCCCGAAAAAACGCCTCAAAGCCGGTTCTGTGTTAAAGGTAGATACGGGGGCCTACTACCAAGGTTATCATGGGGATTCCTGTATCACGATCGCGATCGGTTCCGTCTCTCCCAAAGCCAAGAAATTAATCCGCGTAGCGGAAGAAGCTTTATATAAAGGCATAAATCAGGTAAAAGCTGGCAATTATCTGCTCGATATCGCAGGAGCGATCGAAGATCACGTTCAAGCTAACGGTTTCCAGGTGGTAGAAGATTTTACCGGCCATGGAGTCGGCAGAAATCTCCACGAAGAACCCTCGGTATTTAATTTTCGCACTAATGAGTTACCCAATGTCAAACTGCGCGCCGGGATGACTCTGGCCATTGAACCAATTGTCAACGCGGGATCTAAACATACCAGAACTTTACGCGATCGTTGGACGGTGGTGACGATGGATAATGCTCTCTCCGCTCAATTTGAGCATACTGTCTTAGTAACCGCCACAGGTTATGAAATCCTAACCGATCGCAATAACCTATAAAATTGTCTATAGATTTTTTGGTCCGGAATCTTAATTGAAAATTTATTTAGCGGCAGGATTTAGTCAAAATGTTTAAAAATATCGTTGTTGCCTTGGATTGTGGGGAATCATCCCATCGAGTCCTTCATGCTTTGAATTCCCTCTCTCTAACGGCAAATTCTTACATCATCATCACCCATATTCTTGGTAAGAAGGGAGATGAATCGGCAGTGGATCGCCCTCATCCCTCCCGTGAGATCATTGAAGATCAATTGCGCTGCTATCAATCCCAGATTGCTACCCCTAGTGAAATCGAAGTCATCTTTGGTGATCCAGCGGAGGAAATTATTCGTTTAGCGAATATCTATCAAGCTGATCTGATCGTGATCGGCAGCCGGGGATTAACGGGAGTTCAACGGGTGATCGAAGATTCTGTTAGTAGTCTCGTGGTGGCAGAAGCTACCTGTTCCGTATTGGTGGTAAAAGCATAGCAGCCAGCACTCAGCGTCAAGACTCCCAGACTGGTGAGACAGCTATCAGGGATCGGATTTGAGCAGCACTGCTGACTAAAATTTGCAAATCTTATTTTTCCCCGATGTTTTCCCCCATACATTCCCCGGTATTTCCCCACTCACTCCCCAGTTTTCCACAGTTTACCCAGACTTTTCCACAGGCAACAGCGATAGAATCGGCACTTGCTTCCAGAAAAAATTAATCTTGATTGTCAAAATCCCCATCGATAGATACTGAGTTACTGTTAAGTTAAGTAAATAAAATCTGGCTCTAACCCTTATTCCCTCGTAAATATTAAGTTTTTCTAAAGCATTCCTTTACATCTGGTAATATTGCAACTCCCTCCAACTTGGCTCACAATAGTCCTTACTGTCCACTACAGGAGTCAGGGATTTCCCCACTTCCGATCAGAGGTAAACGATATGAATACATCAGTCAGTATCTTGGCAGAAATCCCCGAAATTCTCCACCAATCCCTACAACAATACCTAGAAACTCACCCCGGTTGGGATCAAGATGGTGTGTTTACGGCGGCACTATCATTTTTTTTGCTTAATTGTCAATCCCCCGAAAGGATGAATTTTGAGGAGCAAAATAGCTGTGCCAAGGTTTATCTAGAAACTTTGTTCCAGCGCTCGGAGTGCTAATTCGGTGATAATAAGAATCGGGTCCTGGTTAAAAACCCGATTTCTCCATATGAATTCCGATAAAACCCCTAATTTAATCATTCCTCAGCTAATTATCGGTTTGGGTAATCCCGAACCCAAATATGATCGCACCCGTCATAATATCGGTTTTGAAGCTGTGGACTCATTAGCGCGGGATTGGGGGCTATCTTGGCAGGAAAACAAGCGATTTCAAGGTTTTATCGCCGAGGGTGACGGTCCTCTCCCGGGCAAAATTCGTCTCTTGAAACCCCAAACCTATATGAATCGCTCCGGGCAATCGGTGCGATCGGTGCTTGACTGGTATAAACTAGCTCCAGAGTCGATTTTAGTTATTTACGATGATATGGATCTGCCCCTAGGCCGGTTGAGAATCCGTCTATCGGGATCGGCGGGCGGACACAACGGTATTAAATCGATGATTGCCCACGTTGGCACGGAAAACTTCGCTCGTTTACGCATAGGAATCGGTAAATCAACCGAAAAAGCGACTATTTCCCACGTTTTAGGCCGATTCACCCCCCAAGAAAACCAAGTAATCTTGAAAGTGTTAGACTTGTCCAGAAAAGCGATCGAACTTGGTCTCAAACAAGGGTTACAAAAGGCAATGAGTCTCTACAATAATCAAAGTGTAGAGATTGGCTCTAATCTATGCTGATAGCAAATAAGCCTGATTTTAGTAATGGTTATAATCGCCATTTTTGTCTATACTCCTACAGAACCCTTGCTTAAATTTTGATCGCCCTTTGCTAGATTAGGTCAATTTTCATCCTCGATATTAGTAGTTTAAGTATGATTAATCGCCAAAGTTTGCTGAGATTCGCCCACAAGTTTAATCTCATTTTATTGATAATCGCTACAGTTTTTTGTCTTTGGGGTAATGCTGCTTTTGCCCATCGTCCCCATGATGTAATTAGTCAAGTGGAAGTTTCTCCTGATTTCCAGACAGATAATACAGTATATATCTTGGTGCGAAATAACTTTTATAAATCTAGCGACGGAGGTAGCAACTGGACAAGATTAATTCAAGGTTTAGATTATACGGGGGAATTAAGTTCCTTATCCCTATCTCCCCTCAATAAAAATATTCTCTATCTAGCTTCAAGATCCGATGGTATTTATAAAAGTGAAGATGCGGGGGAATCTTGGCAGAAAGTTAATCAGGGTTTAGAAACTAACTTTATTAACTTCGTACAAATTGCCCCTTCCGATGCCAATATAGCAGTGGCAGTGGGATTAGAAAAAGGGGTTTATTTAACCGAAGATGGCGGTAAAAATTGGTCAAATATTTTCCCCACCACGGCACTGATAACCTCTCTAGCTATTACTCCCAACAATCCAGGGCGAATTTTTTTCGGGGATGAACAGGGTAAATTATACACTTCCTCCGATGGGGGGAAAACTTGGCAGAATCTCCCCTTACCCGCTAATGTGGGGGCAGTAGATACAATTGCTTTTTCTCCTAATCTAGACAGGGATAAAACCTTTTTTGTCGGTACAAAAGAAGCAGGTATTTTTAAAACCGTTGATGATGGTAAAACCTTCCAAGCCGTTAACGAAGGAATTAAGGATAAAATCATCGAAGACATCGTTATTTCTCCCGAATATGCCCAAAACTCCACCCTTTATGCCATTACTTGGTATGACGGAATGTATGTTTCTCAGGATGGGGGCAAAAGTTGGACAAAAATGAGCGAGGGTTTAACCAAAGACAAACAAGCAGATGATTATAAAGTTCCCCATTTTATGGACTTAAAAGTCGTTGAAGATACGATGTTTTTGGGGGGATTTAATGGCTTATTTAAAACCACAGATAGGGGGAAACAATGGCAGGAAATAGAAACTTTAGCCCGGGCAACAGTTATCGCTATGGCGGTTTCTCCTAATTATGCCCAGGATGGTACTGTCGTCATTGCTAATTATGTAGGCAATATCTTCATCAGTCGGGATAAAGGGGAAACTTGGACACCAATTAATCGCGGTTTAGAGGTTTATCGACTTGGTAAAGATCCCGAAGAATCAGGACAAGATCCCCGGCGTTTCTTTGACATTGCCTTTTCTCCTAACTATGGAGAAGATAGAACTATTTTTGCTGGGTTTTTACGCAATAGATTTGCCAAATCCGATAACAGTGGTGATTTATGGAAAATTATCGAAATCGATGAAGGAGTCCGCGGTCCGAGAATAGTTCCTTCTCCAGATTTTGCCAAGGATAAAACTCTCTTTCTCACCAATCAGCAGGGGAGAATATTTCGTTCTACCGATGGAGGAAATACGGTTAAAAATATCAGTGAAGTGGGCAGAATTTTCGGTAATTATGCCCCTGCTATGGTAGCTTCCCCCGATTTTGCTAAGGATAAAACTTTGTTTGTCACGGGAACAGAGGGTATTTATCAAAGTGTTGATGGTGGACTAACTTGGAAAAATGTCAGCCAAGGAACACCCCTATCAAAAACCGCTAATGTGCAGTTGGCAATGTCTCCCAATTATCCCAGTGATGGAACTATTTTTGCTGGGACAATTTCTGGTTTGTTTGTCAGCAAAGATGGGGCTAAAAGTTGGACAAAATTAGAGAAACCGGGGTTTAATCCCAATACCTCGGTAGAAACCATTGCTATCTCTCCTGATTATGCTAATGATCGCACGGTAATAGTTAGTTTACAGGGAAATGGCTTGTTTAAATCTACCGATGGAGGAGAAACTTTTAAATCAATTGGTGATCCTAAAATACCCCTAGTGAAAATTCATAGTATCCCTTCTTCTGGTATCTCCGTCCAGTTTTCTCCTAATTACGCTCAAGATAAAACTTTATTCGGTTTTGGTGGCGCTAAAACTACAGTTTTTCGTTCCACCGATGGGGGAGAAACTTGGACAAGTGTAACTATTCCTCCTCATGCGGAAGAAAATACAACCCGCTATAAAATCGGTGAGTTTTTCTCCGGTCCCCTTGGCACAATCTTGCGCGTGGTTATCCCGATTCTCCTAGCAATCGCCGCTTATTTTCTGGTGGGTTTCTTGAAACTGGAGAAAGTTATTAATCTTCCTAAATCCTTCTTCCGCATGGCAGGGGCATTTATGGTTTTTCTCTTTGTTTTCTTCGCTATCATTAGCCAAGTTTAGCGGAAATTTTCACCGGCGGGGCTTGACAAATCCCGCCGCTTGCCTTATAATTATATATATAATGGGAATCCGTGCCTGCCTGCGACCTCTGATTTTTACGGCAGTCAACCCCTCAGAGAATTAACCATCGGCAACGTAGGGATTGACCATCTTAGCGGGGTCAACAATGCGATCAAAATCCGCTTCCTTGATGTATCCCAGTTGCAAGGCTGCCACTTTCAGGGTTAAATCCTTTTCTAGGGCATAATGAGCGACGTAGGCAGCCTTTTGGTAGCCAATCACGGGACTTAAGGCAGTCACCAGCATCAAGGATTGATTTAAAAAAGTCTCAATTTGTTTTTGATTAGCAGTCATCCCCTTAACCAAAAACTGACAGAAATTACCGCAACCATCAGTGAGCAAACGGATAGACTGCATGAGATTATGAATCAACAGCGGTTTATAGACATTCATTTCCAGATGTCCTCCGGCGCCTCCCATCGTCACCGCTAAATCATTAGCCATCACCTGCACTGCTATCATCGATAAAGCTTCGCATTGGGTGGGATTAACTTTCCCCGGCATAATTGAAGAACCCGGTTCGTTTTCCGGCAGCTGTAATTCTCCTAATCCACAACGGGGACCACAGCTAAGTAAACGGATATCATTAGCAATTTTATACAGGGAACTAGCGATAGTTTTCAGTCCCCCACTCAAGAAAACGAGAGCATCGTGGGAACCTTGCACGGTAAACTTATTAGGAGCGGTAATAAAGGGTAATTTGGTCAGATTAGCGATTTCGGCAGCCACATCTCGATCAAAATCCGGGGGAGCATTAATTCCCGTACCCACTGCTGTTCCTCCCAAGGATAAACGATAGACTTTTTCTAGACATTTTTCTAGCCAATCGCTGCCATCATCCAATAAACCCACATAACCGGAGAACTCTTGTCCGAGGGTTAAAGGAGTGGCATCCTGTAGGTGAGTCCGACCAATTTTAACTATATTTGCCCATAATTGCGCCTTTTCATCGAGACTATTCCGTAATAGTTGCAGACTGGGAATTAATTTTTCCTTGACTGCCAAGGCAACGGCAATATACATGGCCGAGGGAAAGGAATCATTAGTCGATTGGGACATATTAACATGATCGTTGGGATCGACGGGAGTTTTGCTACCCAGAGGATTCCCCGTTAGTTGACTGCAACGATTGGAGATGACTTCGTTGATGTTCATGTTAAATTGAGTGCCACTTCCCGTCATCCAAACGTAGAGGGGAAAGTTATCTGCGTGTTGTCCGGCTAAAATTTCATCGCAGACTTGACAGATAAGATTTTTTCTCTCCTGACTGAGACGATTTTTTTGCTGATTGACAATTGCACAGGCTTTTTTGAGAATGGCATAGGACGCGATCATCTCCCGGGGCATGAGATTATCACCGATACTAAAGTATTGTAGGGATCTTTGGGTCTGCGCTCCCCAAAGTTTATCGGCAGGTACGGGAATTTCTCCCATGCTGTCTTTCTCGATGCGAAATTCTGTCATCTTTAAGTTACTTCTGCATCTGGCCTGAAAAGAGAGGGTCTCCAGGGCGAGACGGATTCCCATTATAAGAAAAGTATAAGTCAAGTCTGGCTGGTTTGTCAAGCCCTATTGGAACTTTTTCTGGCGGCATTTTTACCCGGGGGGTTGACAAGAATAACTGGCAGGGTGCTGGAGTGATTATGAAACAAAAACTGTTATATTTTAGGGAAGATAATCAGTAAAAAAGACGGGATTGGAGACTATGGACACAGCGATCGCATTAAGTTGGACATTGGGAATTATCTTAGGGTTGATGACCCTTTTGTTTATCTTACGGATCGTGCTGACTTGGAATCCACAGGTAGATTTAAATAGCTTTCCCTTTAATATTATTGCCTGGCCAACGGAACCTTTTTTAATCCTCGTGCGTCGACTCATCCCACCGTTGGGAGGAGTTGATATTTCTCCAATTATTTGGGTGGGAATTTGTACGCTGCTGCGGGAAATTCTTCTCGGTCAACAGGGTTTAATTACCATGGCCTTAAAATAATTATTTAAGCGACTAGAATATGCTGACATAATTTATGTTCTAACTCTCGTTCCTGTTTTTCTAGGGTAATAATCGCCTGTTTGATAATACTTTTAACATCCATACCCTGGTCGTATTGTTTTAACCATTGTTGTGCAGTGTTACCTTCGCGGAGGATTTTTTGTAGGGGAGAGAGAAAACAACTAAAACCCCTTGCTTTAGCGATCGGATAAACTTGAACATAGAGGTCTTTAATCCAATCCCTAGCCAAGATTTCCCGGCCATCGTACCAATGTCTCAGGGTGGCATCAAGACTAAAACGCGCGGCAGCCTGTTCGTTTTCTTGGGTTAAAGTTAATAAATCCTCGCTGCGATTGCTGCTGGGTAATTGACTTAAAATTAAGGGGTCTAATTGGGGAGCTTGTAAAAGTTGAGTTAAACGGGCCTCTAAAAAAGCCATAACTGCTAATAAACTAATAGGATCAGCAATCAGGTCACAAATTCGCAATTCTAGACGATTGAGATTATAGGGACGATTGCTACCGTTAGGACGTACCGACACCCAGAGATGACGAACATTCTGCATGGTACCGAGTTTTAATTGTTCCTCGGTCCAGGTGACAAAATGTTTATGACTTTCAAAGAGGGGAACATCAGCGGGAGTTTGGGGGAAAACTTGCCAACGACGGGAATGGGAACCGGTGATTTTACCATCGAGAAAAGGAGAGGAAGCGCTTAAAGCCAAGTATAAAGGAGCTTCTAGGCGAATTAAGCGACAGGCACGCATTAAATCCTCATAATCGCTAATACCGACGTTAATATGAATACTGGCCGTGACCACATTAGTGCCGTAGGTCTGTTCAATATAGTCATGATAGGGATTGTGGGGGTCACTGCGATAAAAATGTTGACTATCGCCCAAGGAGAGGGTACTGCCAGGGATGAGGGTATAATCGCCTAAACGACGCAAATATCGCCGTAGAGCGAGACGAGGTTTTAAAGTAGCGCATAAAAGACGGTCATAGTTAGTCATGGGAGCCGTAGTATATTCTACGTTACGACTATCTGGTTCTCGGACAAAACCATCTAAATCCTTGACAATGCGATCGGATAAACCGATAATTTCTCCGGCTGCTGTTCCGGTGTACATTTCCACTTCAAAACCTTTACTTAGGAGCATCGTCAATTCACCCTGCTGTGTCTATTTTGTAGTTTGACATTATTTGGACTGTAAATGACGTTCGATCAGTAGAATCGCTACTATATCATCAATGGGGCGATCGGGAAGACGCATCCCCTGGGGGATGAGTTTCTGTAATCCTTTGGGGGGAAACATTTGCCAATAGCGATCGCGCGCTTCTAGGGTACTATTGCGTTCATCCACTAGAGTAATCGGGATAGTGACACGAGCGGCAATTTTTTGGTGCCAACTTTTTGAGGTGGTTTGGTTCCCCATCACCAATAATTCGATCGGATACTGTTGACAGAGACTGGCTAAACGCTCGATCGCTTGTGACGATGCTATCACCTCATGGGTATAAATTTTCCCTGTCGATGACCTGACCGCGATTCCACATTTATCCTTACCCGGATCAAAACCGAGAATACACATAGTTTTTATCTCCTGCAGCAGTGGTCGGTTTTATTAAATCACTAAATTAGGGTCTTGGGTTTTGGGGTTTTAGCAGGGTAAGCGCATCTTAACAATCCTTGACAAAATTAACTTTATGAAAGCAATTTCAGAAGTAATTGGTATAATTTGACAGTAATAAAGAACTGCTGAAACCAAGTGTTAATTCTGGCCTTTGGTTTTGAGGTTAAACCATAGTAAATTGCTTCGAGGGTGATGACACTTAAGGCAATCGATGATTGTAGCAGGCCAGCATTAGGTTGGGGACGTGCTAACTCGCTGATCATGTTAGTATCAGCCAGGAAGGTCATTTAAGCTTTCTGCAAATGGATTAGAACGATCTTGGCGAGGAGGAACTTCTATAGTATAGTTTTCTTCAGCACAAATTTGTCGCAATTCTGCTAAAGCTTGGGCTAGGTTATCAAAATCTGTTTGAGTTTCATGGGCAGCTAATTTTTTCTCTAAGAGCAATCTTTCTTCTTCAGAAAGGGATTGGATAATTTGGACGAGAGATTCAATCAATTTGGCATTCATGTTTTTTTCCTCTTTAGTAAGATTATCAAGATTCTAATTCGATTCCTCAAACAGTGATAGAAAATCACGGCGAACACTCACTAAGCTGTCAAGCATTTAAATTACGAACAGCTTAACCTTCCGTAGGTATCACGGTTCAAAGTAAGGGTCATTTTTCCACTCATATTTCGGCTCCTCAAAACGAAAAGATAACTGCTGTATTTCAATTTTTACAGTTTATTTTAAATAAATCAAGAGATTTAACCCCGGAATCGTGCGGGAGAGAGTCCAGATAAGGAGAGTGATATAAAAGATGCCGATACCCCATTGATACCAAACTAAAAAGGAAATGATAGCGGGTAATTCTTGATCGCGAACTCGCCAATCATTAAAGCCTAATTTTAGCAAATTATTGAGACTTAAATCGTAATAATTTAACCAATTCCAACGCTTTTGCCAAGGAATAGGAGTATAACGATCGCGAAAAAGGGGAAATTCGGGAACTACGGGTAAACGGGTGATTAATAAGCGTAATTGTCGCATACTGCCATCTTGCAGGAAATAGGAACTATCCATTAAATCGTGATAGCGTCCCCGACGATAAAGTTCGATAATTAAAATTAGGGGTAAGGGGACAAGAATTAGGGCAATAGCTGTTAAAGTTAGTAGGGGACGACTGGCAGATTGCAGGATATTAAACACACCGGAAAGGGTGAGAATAATATAGCTAGTTACCATACAAAAGATTTCATAACGACTAGGAATTACCGGTTTAGGAGTGAGACGACGCACGCGATCAATTAACCAAAATAAACAGCCAAAATAGGCAAAAATTATGATTCCTGTACCGAAAACTAAACTAAAATTTGTACCATCTTGACTTAAGAGTAATAGTAAAGCAAGGAAAGAAGTATGCAGAAAATCAGCTACCCAAGTGAGGTTAATTAGGCGAATAATTGAGATATTATTTAGTTTTTGTTTTAACTGTTGAACTCGCAATTTTTCAGTTTTGTATTCAATTTGATTAGCATCGGCAATTTGTTCTAGGGAGCGAAAATTACGAACTAAATTTCTTAAAACTGTTTCATTTCCTGCTAGGTTTTGTAAATAAATTGCTTGACCAATTACTCCTCTATCTCCTAGAATTTTCGCTTTATCGGAATCAAAAGCTAATCCTGATACAGTCAAGTAACTATTTTTAGTAAAAGTGGAATTACTAAAATCTACCTGATCTAAAAGTTTCACGTCTTGAAAACTAACCACACCATTAAAATAACTAGACCGGAAAGCACCCGATTTTTCAAAAGTGGCATTTCTAAATGTTAATAAACTTAAAAATCTACTCTTAGAAAATAGCGGACGATCTCGCCATTGACTTTGGGAAAAATTAGCTTCTTTTTGCCAGAAAGTACGGGTAAAATCTGCGAGTTTATCGTATTTGGTTTGATCAAAATAAGCTTCGGCAGTAAAATGACTGCCATGGAAGTTAGTAATACTTTTAAAATGGGCCGCGCGAAAGATGGCTTTATTTAAAAATTGACTTTGACTAAAATTTACATCTCCCATAAAAGTGGCTTTGCTAAATTTTGCCACCCTAGCAAAACGGGATTCTAACCAATTACTTTCACGACTAAATTTTGCTGCCATTGCTTCGACAATTTGCAGAAAAAAAGTCTTAGAAAAGTCCACTTCTCCCATAAATACGGTTCCCTGCAACTTCACCGGTCCGCGAAATACTGTGACATTAAAAACCGGTTCATCGCTATCGAATAAAAAATTTTCGTCCTGTTGTAATAACTGTTCTTCCGTGGGTGATAATAAGGTAGCGAGAGCCACTTTTGTTAAAGGAGTTGGTAAACCGAGACGAGAAGCGATAAAATTGCCTTGAATTAAGGAATTACTAAAATCTAAACCTAGGGGTTGTTTAGCGCGATTAATTTGACCTTGAATCTGTTGATAAAATTGTTCTTGTAGTTCTTTATTTTCATCGCGGATATCGATAACTAAATTGGCTAAATCGATGGTAGTCATCCCTTCTTTAAGGACGGGTGCGCTTAAACGTTCCTGCAATAAAGTTACTGTTAAGGGAACTCTATCCACTACTGCCAAACTAGGGAGAGAATGTAAACAGAAAAACAGAAAAAAAATAATTAGTAACCAGCAGCCTTTCAACAACGCACCCACGACAGTTATTTTCCTAAACAAGCTTGGATAGCCATCTCTAAGTCCTCTTGGTTGAAATCGGTGATAACAAAGACTTCTTGAACACTTTTTCCTGTCCTCGCAATCAGCTTAAAACCACCACGAATCGGCACTGATATCCGCAATTGTAACCGCGGACAATGACCTTTTGAGCGAGAAAGTACCCCCGGGGTGACAGTGGTGATTCCTTGATAGGTAATTAACTTTTCTAATACCGCAATCAACCCCGGAATATGAGTAGAATGATTCCAAACTAAGCGACCATTATTCATAATTATGCGGCCTCTAGAGGAGCCATAGTTAATCCTTCCCGTCGCAATTGTTGGTGATAAAGTTCCGCTTGTTCTTGGGGACCTGTCCAGACAATTGCTTGTCCTTGGTAGTGAACTTGATTAGTTAATTCCCAAGCTCGATCTGTAGTCATATCCGGGATATATTTAATTAAACAATTGGCCACATGATCGAAGGTGTTAAAGTCATCGTTGAGAACAATAACTTTATAGTTGGGATAAGTCTTTTTGAACCCTTGGGTGGACTTATCTAAGGTGGTACTGGGTGCGCTGGCCATAGAAGTTACAATAGGTTAAGGTTTTTGCAATTAAATTCGAGCATTTTGACAACAATTAAGCGGCAAAAGCCACAGAATTATTATTCAAAACCCGGTGATAGTAATTTAATAATTGTTTGGTGGCCGCTTGCCATGCCCATTTTTCCGCTTCTAGGCGCGCATTTCGTCGTAATTCCTCTCTTTCTGCCTTGGCGGTTAGTAATCTTTGGGTGGCACTAATTAAACCCTTTTCATCCCTAGGATCGAAGAGATGACCATTAACTCCATCGGTGACAATATCGGGAATTCCCCCCGAATTTGCCGCCACCACCGGACAACCGGCAGCCATGGATTCTAAAAGTACCAAACCGAGGGTTTCTGTGCGTGAGGGAAAAAGAAAAGCATCTGCGGAAGCAAAAGCGGAGGCTAATTCTAACCCCTGTAAATAACCGACAAAATGGGTATTTGTGTCGGCAAAATGACTTGTTAAAGCTTCCCGATGGGGACCATCTCCCACAATGGCAAATCTTGCTTGGGGAATCGCTTCTAATACTGGTTTAATGCGATCAATTTCTTTTTCGGCCGACACTCGACCAACATATAATAAGAGAGGACTATCGGGGTTATTTTGGGATAATTTCAGTCTCATAGCTGGGGATTTTAAATGAGGTTGAAATAATTCCGTATCAACTCCCCTTTGCCAAAGCTCGACCTTTTCAATGCCACGACTAGATAATTCTTGTACCATAGCAGTGGAAGTGCAGAGATTTAAACTTGCTTGATTGTGGGCCAATTTTAATAATTCCCAGAGTAATCCTTCTAGGGAACCTAATCCATAGTGTTGTAGGTATTGGGGGAGATGGGTATGATAGGAAGCGACGAGGGGAATGTTCATAGTTTTGGCAAAATAAATGCCTCCCACCCCTAAAATAGCCGGGTTAACCACATGAATAATATCAGGTTTGAACCTCTCTAAAGCTTGACCGACTGAAGGCCGGGGGAAAGCCATTTTTAATTCCGGATATAGGGGTAAGGGAATCCCTGTAACTCCATGAATCTTAGCACCTTTGTACTCTTTTAAACCGCCATCGGGAGAGAAAACTAATACCTGATGACCTAATCTTTGTAGGTGTTCTACGGTATGTTTAAGACGGGTGACAATGCCATCGATTTTCGGTAAGAAAGTTTCTGTAAAAAGAGCAATTCGCATAGAGAAAGCAAGATTAAGTAATAGTTAAGGGCAAGCTTTTTTCGAGATAGCTAGGAATAATTACTGAATTTCTCAAGGCAATTAACTCCCCAATTAATCATAGATCAGAAAGGCCAAAGGTTTTAATCACTCGATCGCTACCTTCGATAACCACCGTCGCTCGATAATTATCGCCGATTGCCGCTGTCCATAATTGCCATTCCCCCGCCACATTGTCTAATTTTAAGGGGTTGAGGCCCACTTCCACTTGATCGAGTCCCCCGCTAATTCCCGTTCCCACTGCCTTTAAATAAGCCTCTTTTGCCGTCCATAACTGAAAAAATAGCTTTTCCTTCTCTGCGGACTTTTCAACAAGCTCATGTTCCTTAGCACAAAAAAACCTTTTTGTCAAGCTATCTAGATCTTTCATCTGGCGCATTTTCTCTAAATCTACCCCGATGCGAGCGGTTAAAGTCAAGCCACAGATGGCCATCTCCTCGGAATGGGAGAGATTAAACTGCAATTGGTAGTTAATACTCGGTTTTCCCCGTTCACTGTAGATAAACTCGATTTTTTCGGGACTTATCGCCAAATATGACCCTAAAATCTCCCGTAAACATCCCCTAGCCACCAAAAAACGCCGCTTGTGTTGGGGAAAATGGTAACGATTAGCTCTAATTATTTCATCTTCCGAGAGCAAAGAAGCCAGTTTTTCTCGTCTATCCCCAGAGGGATCGAGACTGATAAAATAGAGATGAACCTCATCGGTAGATATAAACATTAAACTCAGAAGCGATCAAATAATTAATTATCGGTAAATTTTACCTTAAAATGAGAATTGCCGACTCAAGAATTTATCCACCTTCTAACTCTTGACTTTGCAGCACACCTATGAACTTTTTTCATACTGAAGACCACCTCCAACAGTTCGGTACAGATATTTTAGAAACAACTTGGCGAGAATTTACCCAATTAGCTCAAGAACAAATTGCCCTAACTTGGATAGTATATGATCCTCCTGTTATCGTCAACACGGGGGGAGCAATTTCTCACGAAGAATTCTGGAAATATTCCCCCCGCGGATTTAGCTATCGCGGACAAGAAAGAACCTATCCCGCTAGTTTAGTTAAATTATTTTATCTAGTAGCGATTCATGAGTGGTTAGAGGGGGGGATGATTGCCGAAAGCAGCGAATTAAATCGCGCCATTCGTGACATGATTGTTGACTCTAGTAATGATGCTACCAGTTTAGTTGTAGATCTGGTCACGGGAACCACTAGCGGTCCAGAAATTTCCGCCGGTCCCTTTGAAACTTGGAAGCAACAACGCAACATAGTTAATCGTTATTTTCAATCCTTAAATTGGCCAGAATTAGCGACAATTAACGTTAATCAAAAAACTTGGTCTGATGGTCCCTATGGACGTGAACGCGCTTTTTTAGGGGAATTAATGGAGAATCGCAATATGTTAACTAGCAATGCAGTGGCGCGTTTAATTCATACTATTGTTGGGGGGATTGCGGTTTCTTCCCAACGTTCCCAGATGATGATGTCTTTACTAAAACGTAGTCTTAATCCTGCTGATTGGACAAGTCAAGGAGATGATACACAAATCTTAGGATTTTTGGGACAAGGATTACCAGAAAATAGTCAAATTTGGTCAAAAGCTGGTTGGACAAGTCAAGTACGTCACGATGCAGCCTATATTGAAATTCCCCATCATACTCCCTATCTATTGGTGGTATTTACCGAGGGAAAAGATAACAGTCAAAATCGCTCAATTTTACCTTTTATCTCCCAGAAAGTAGCCGAGAAAATTATGCAGTTCAATTAATTTAACCTGTGGGTAGGATGGTTTTCTCTGTCATTGTCAAAAGTGTTAGATAAACATCCTACTGTCATGAACCCGTAAATTGACTGATATTCATCTCAATATATAGCTTTTCTGGGATAGATGGGGTTTGTTCTTGCATCTGAAATACTCGATTAAGTAGGTGGGTGGAATTAAATATAAGATGAACGTAGGTTGGGTTGAAGCATGAAACCCAACGTCCGCTCATGTTACGCTACCGCTAACCCATCCTACCAATAATTGTGCCTCCCCACTTAAGTAAGGATTCAGTCTGTGCTTCACCTTGACGAGAAGGGCTGTCATCATTTAAACTAACAATAAGTTGTTCTTAAGTATTTACTCAAATGTGTGACTTTCAATCCTCGCCATTGTCATAACGAAAGGGAAGTGGAGAGTAAATTAATTGTCCAGTATTTACTACCCAAACTAGGCTACAATCCCGAACATTGGTATCAACAAGTTAGCTTTGGTAAAGTCCGCTTAGATTTCCTTGTTTATGCTCAAAAACCTATCAATAAAAAGCAGTTTTTACCCTCTCACTGTCTAATTATTGAGGCTAAAAACCCCAGAGAAAAGCTCATCAATCATCGTCACCGCTTAGGTTATTATCTCAACTACTTTAAAGTGCGGTGGGGATTATTAACCAATGGTTATGAGATTCAACTTTATCAAAGAAAACCCGATAAAATTTATTTAGTTTTTAGATGTTCTGGGTCAGAAATTGCCGCTCACTTAGAACAGTTAAAATCTCTGATTGGCTACGAAACTTTATCCCTGGGTATTCCAGCGCTTAATTCTCCAATAATCAACCACAGAACCCCCATGAAAACCATCGCAATTTATCATCATAAAGGTGGTGTTGGTAAAACCACCGTCGCTACCAATCTAGCGGCAGCCTTGAGTAAAAAAGGCAAGCGAGTTTTATTAATTGATATTGATGCTCAAGCTAATAGTACCTTTGCCGTTGGTTTAATTAAGTTTCAATTCGATGATGACGATGATTTAAAAGATAAAAATGTCTTTCATTTGCTCAATGATGGAGACATAACTTTTGTGCCAACTGTTGTCAGAAAATCTCAGGGATTTAATCATCCAGAAATTGATGTAATTCCCGCTCATATTAGCTTAATTGAAAAACAAACTACCCTAACCAGATACGGAACCTCTAACACAAGATTATCTAAAAAATTAGATAAAGTTAGAGATGATTATGACTTTGTTATTATTGACACACCGCCATCCTTAGATTTTTATGCTCAAGCTGGTTTAATTGCTTCCGACTATCTGATTATTCCATCAGATCTTAAACCATTTTCTAATCAAGGTTTAAATAGTGTAAAAAGTTTTATCAAGGAAGCAATTAACGAAAGTCGTGAAAATTTAGGTAAAGAACCCCTAAAAATTTTAGGCGTTTTACCTTCCAAAATTTCCACCCATGCTCAATACTTAAGATTTAATTTTCCCAGACAAAAACAAGTGATTCCAGACAAATATGGTTTACCTTTGATGGAATCGACTATCTCGGAAAGAATGCCTTTATCTCGCTGTATAAATCAATACGTTACCGTGGGAGATTTAGAAATTCCTGCTCCCCAATCTATAATGGATTATGCCGAAAATCAAGGCGATGCGGGAGTATCAGCAGCAGAATTTGAAGCCTTAGCAATCGAAGTTTTAGCTAAAATAGGAGTTAAATAAATGTGGGATTTTTTACTAATTGATTTACAGGACGTGGTAGCTACTAAAGAGCGTTCTTATTTTCCAGAAACAGATTTACACAACTTAGCTAATCTTATTGTAGCAATGAAGGGCTTAATGCGTCCTGTCATTCTCAAAAAAATTGGCTTTGAACGCTTCCAGATTATTGAGGGAAATTTAGAGTATTATGCCTGTTTAATTGCTAAAGAAAAAGAACGCAGCCTAGAAACTATTAACGCTTTTGTGGTTGATAAAGAAGCGGAGAATATCGCTTTACAGCAAATGCAGTTATTATCTCCTTCTCCTGGGTTAATTACCACGCCTGAAAAAATAGATAATCCTCTAGAATTGAGGATGAGTAATCTTGAAAAACGATTAGAAACCCAGTTACAAGCAATCCGAGAGGAGTACCAAAAAGAAATCAAAAGACTGGAAGAAAAAATTATGATTTCTCCTCCTCCTCCTCCTCCTTCTAAGTCTATTTTAGAGCTTTTGAATAGCTGTGACGCTAATCAACTTAAAAAAGCGGGAATTCCACCTGCATCTGTTAATGACTTTCTGAAAAAACGTTCAGAAAAGCCCTTTGATTCTGTGGAAGATATACGCAAGCGACGAGTGACAGGAATTGGGCAAGTAAGGTTGGCTAAACTTGTCGATTATTTGCTGACTCACAATTGATTTTTTGGGGTGTGTTGAGATGCTTTAACACACCCTACCGATGGGTGTTATAATAATGGAATATCAGGAAAAAATCCCGATCCGATAGCGGGCAAAGATTAACTAAGTAGGTAGGTGTTAAAAATTGTCAGACACCCCCCTTATCAAGGGGGGCAGGGGGGATCCCCCCGCCTATCGGCACCCCCCTTAATAAGGGGGGCAGGGGGGATCAAGGGCAAAATCTATCTTCTATTTAATTAGAAACACTTACCTAGAAGACGGGTGAAAAGAGAAAACTTATGACAACTACCCCAGTAATAGCTGCTTCTTTAACAATTCCTCCCCTAGAAAACGGCGATAAATTAACTCGATGGGAATTTGAACGACGTTATCAAGGGATGCCCCATCTCAAAAAAGCGGAATTAATTGAAGGAATTGTTTATATGGCATCTCCCCTCAGATTTGAAAGTCACGCCGAGCCTCATGCTAATATTATCGGATGGTTAGCTCTCTATAAAGCGGCGACTCCCGGTGTTAGATTGGGTGATAATGCCACCGTGAGATTAGATATTGATAACGAACCCCAACCGGATGCCCTATTAAGAATTGACAAGGGAGGACAATCGACAATTAGTCAAGATGATTATGTAGAAGGAGCGCCGGAATTAATTG
>NZ_SFBV01000156.1:0-3964 GCF_007095585.1 Microcystis sp. M_OC_Ca_00000000_C217Col | reverse complement strand
TACTAATGACAGTAGCCTAGTTACTCAGGAGCCGGATACGGCGAAAGTCGTAAGTCCGGTTTTGAAGCAGGGGGTGGGAAGGCGACTTCCTGCTCTACTGTAACGGGTGTGGGGTTTTATCGATTTTCAGGTGGTCAACTACCTAATTTTCAGGGAAAAAGTCCAGGAATTTTCCCCCTGATCACTCCCATTCCAGTACTTTTTGATTGACAAAAAGTCTAAAAGTCTTACCCAACAAGGTTTTTATATTTATTCAGCCAACCCTAGTTATCGCTGTTCTATCAGTGTTGAGGATTCCCGTGAGCAACAATATAGGACAGCGTTAATCGTGCTTAGTTGTTCTATATTGACGGAACCTTTCATCAGCGATCGCATTTACCAAATCTTAGCCATTACTAATACAAACCCCGGCAATTCTGGATCACCACTAATGGTTTCAGGAGCATTTAAAATCTCCAGTTCTCGATGGGGACGATAAATATAGACTTGGCGATTTTGGCGATCAATTAACCAACCCAATAAAGCACCATTGGCAATATATTCTTCCATCTTTTTCCGCAAACTGGATACTGTATCACTAGCAGAACGCAATTCAATCACAAAATCGGGACAGATGGGGGCAAAAGAGGCTTTTTGTTTTTCTGTTAAAGCATTCCAGCGTTCTAATTTAATCCAAGCAGCATCGGGTGAACGAGTCGCACCATTGGGCAGCGTAAAACCCGCACTGGAATCAAACCCAAGCCCCGTTCCATCTAGTTCTGACCAGTTCCAAAGTTGAGCGGCGATATTAAAATTGCGATTACCCGTATCTGAAAAAGCAGGAGGCATAACGATCACTTCTCCACTAGCGCTGCGTTCAATGCGTAAATCCCGATTGGCTAAACAAAATTCATAAAACTGCTCCTCCGTCATCGGCATAATCCAAGGAAGATCAATCATCAAAGGAGCCGAGGTCGCTTGTACAAGTAGTGTCGTCATATTTTCGCCCTACTCAAGAATTACATGAGTTAACAACTGAATGCCCTTCAATCTTAACTTAGCTCTAGTCATCGGCATTATTGACTACTAAAAGATAGAAGGCGATCGCTCTTATCGTTGCCAAAGAAGCCTGACGGAGAGGAATGTAAATATTTATAAAAATGTAGCTTAGAATACAGTTCGGGGGGGGGTAATGTGTATTGTTTTGTTATTCGCCTTTGGTGTTGGGTTATTGCTTGACCTGGCTGTGAGGGGGGCGATCGTATTTAAAACAAAATTGTTGGGGGAAGTATAATGGAACTTAAGTCATGTTCTCAAGTAACCACTATAGCTCTTGGAATAAGCAGTTCGATTCTCTTTACTGTTAGTTTTGTATCACCTGCTTCAGCAGTTAATCTGATTATCAATGGTTCTTTTGAAGAAGGAGATTATGACTCTAATGTTGTAGATCCTAATTTTGCACGACTAAGTCAGGGAAGCTCTGCTCTGACAGGATGGACAATAGGTGGTGCAGGCGTTGATTGGCACAACAGTAATGACATGAAATTTCCAATCGAGGGAGATTTAATTATAGATTTAAATCTTGATGGGGGAAGTAGTGGAACTTTATCTCAAACTTTTTCTACAATTATTGGACAATTCTATACTTTAAGTTTCTCTCTAGCGGGACCAGACTTGAGTGCGACTAATCCTTCTTTTCCTAATCCTCGTCAAGTTAGTGTTCAAGTTGCAGCAGTTAACCAAATTTTTTCAACATCCGCGTCTGACCACTTAGATCTTCAATGGCAACTACACGAATTAAGTTTTCAAGCCACTGGTAATCAGACAACTCTAACATTCTCAAGTCTTGACAACTCAGGATTTTGGGGTCCAGCTTTAGATAATGTCACTGTGGTGAGTAATGCTGAATCAGTCCCCGAACCCGCCTCAATCCTAAGCCTCCTCGCCCTAGGCACACTCGGCGCAGCCTCAACCCTCAAGCGCAAATTGAAATCCTCCAAATCCTCAGAAAAAGAAACCACAAAAGTCTCCTAATACCATCAATAAAATCCCACAATTCCCCTTCATTAATTGGAGGGGTTTTTATCAGTTGTCATACTAAATCCGTTGAGTAACGCACAGAAAACGGGTTTCTCCGAGAAACCCGTTTTCTATTAATGCTTGGGAATAGTTTTTCCTAGCTTAGGGGGAGTGAAAGTTTAATTTTCCCTCTGTTATTCAAATAGAATTATGAAACCCTCTTGCTGAAAATGATTGTCGTGAGTTAACACTTGAGTGATTTTTAAGCGCTGCATGACCGTCATTGAAATACAATCTGTCAGGCTATATTCTTTGTCTGGACGGCGGCGGTATAACTCGAAGCCTTGCAGGAATGATTCTCGGTTTTGCGGAATGACTTGAAGGCGGGGATTCTGGAGCAGATCATCGATAAATTCGACAGTACGCCGCTTCCGATTTGCTCCCCGGACTGACATAAAATTCAGTAGCTCTACCAAAACTTCATCCGTCGTCACAAGTTTAACGTTTTTGAGACTGGACGTAACTTCTCTGGCTCGTTGATGCCAATTATCTTGGGGATTGATTAAAGCAACCCAGTAGAAAGTGTCGGCAAAAATTTGTTTCATTGCCTTTTCTTGGGACTCCCATAAAGATAATGGTCATGCTCTTCTGCACCGTCAGATGGAAGCGGCTCAAGTTCTTCTTCGGGGAAGTTCAGATTCAACCTATCAACTATCTTTAAAATTGATTCTCCAGTCTCCTCTTGAGATATATCAGAAGCCATCAGATGAGTTTCCAGGGCATCTTTCAGTCGATTTAAAACGCCTTCTAGAGAGCTATCCTGGTAATCAATTGCTGCTAATTCAGGAGATTTGAGTGAATATCCGTCGGGATTCTTGGAGATGACAATGCTGATTTGATTGACCATAATCCTTCCTATCTCAGGCTAATCAAGAATTGGGACTTCTTTAGTCTAGCAAAATAAGCAGGACATTTAAGGTTCTTCAGGATTTGGAAATGATTGTTCATCGGGAATTTTAATTGTCTGTTTTTGAGATTGGGATTGAAAGTTTAATTTTCCCTGAATCTTTCTAACAGTTCTGAGCGAGATAAATTAGCCAGAGAAAGAAGTAACCCGGTGCGTTCCGAGATGGGAAGTTGGGCAATCTCTTCCACCAGACCAGATAATTCTGCATCTAGGGGGCCAAACCGTCCTTCCAGAAGACTGGTTATCAGCGATAGTTGTCCCTCTAAACTGCCTCGTTGTATCCCTTCTTGTATCCCTTCTTGTTTCCACTCTTCCCGTTGTTGTAAATAAGCTGGTGATAGGTTCATAATCTCCTCCTGTTCCTCGGTACTTAAATTATCTCTTAATTCTAAATTCTTGCGCCAGTTGGCCAGAATTTCTAGTAAATTCTCTTGGAAGGGATTACCTTCAGGCAATTGCACTAATTCTTCTACTGCTCGTTTTTGAGTTCCTCCTTTACCTAGCACCCTCAACCATAAAGTCTCCTCATTGACTGGTAATTGATGGATGGCGACAATTCCTGTTTTGAATAGGTTAGGGGAAAAATAAACTCCTTTTCCCCACTCCTCTTTCATCCCCTCTTCCGGTAGGAATGAAGGGGGGATTCCCACGACTTCTTCAATCATTCTCGCTGAAAAAGTAGGCGTTAAAATCCAGAGAACTGGTAGTTCAGCTTCTGTTAGAGTTTTGTTTGTCCGTTTTGCCTTCCTTAAGACTTCGCCATGAACCGCATATAACTTTGAGATGCAACTGCGAATCTCTACCTCGGAGGGTGGGTTACGGAAGGGTTCAAATAAGCAGCAAGTCGCCGCCATTTTAGCAAGTAAACCCAAGGGTAATTCCGTCCTTGATGCTGAACTGGCTGGTTCAAACCAAACATCGATTTCTTGGACTTCACTCTTGACTTTCTTGCTCTTTTTAATCGTTCCCAGAGACGCTAAGAGTTCTTCTAAATATTCT
>NZ_SFBV01000155.1:0-24962 GCF_007095585.1 Microcystis sp. M_OC_Ca_00000000_C217Col | reverse complement strand
AATTTTCAACCGAAGCGATAGGACAATCGAGCGGGAATTTTGAGATCAGGGCGATCGCTTATTTGGTAATATTCCCCGCGCATTCGTACATTACGGATTAAACTAACGGGAGGCATATTAATCACGTCGTAGCCAATCACCTGATGGGTAAACATAACATCGAGAGGATTTAAAGGATAGGGATAGATAAATAAATCCTCTTTTTGTTTTGATAGGGAAAGTTCTGTCAGTTTTACTTCCGCTTTACTCATCCATTTTCCCAAACGAATCCATTTAGGAAGTTGTAGGGGGTGATGGGAAATGATAAAACATTCAAAAACACTTTCGGGAGCGATTTCTTTTGCCCTGCCAAAACTGGGAATATTTTTCTGGGTTTTTTCCATCTCCACATGATAGTTATTATTGGCATATTTCCAAGTATTGAGAACCGCCGTATGAGCGATCGCCCGTGCGGGAGTGACATAAATTTTCTCTTCGTTAAGAGGATTTAAATGTTCTTGGTACTGTGGAATCTGTTCGGAACAGAAGTAACGATAACTATCGCTATTTACCAATCCCAAAGCATAACAGAGCGCGTAATTATGAATTACGGGTTCGCTTTCGTAGAGTCTGCCGATTTCACGGGTTGCGTAATAAAGATTATCGTGCAGTTCTAATTGACAGGAATAAATATGTACCATAACTCTTTAAAAATTGCGAGGATCTAGGGTGAGAAATTACTCACCCTACTGAAATTTACGGTTTTTTAGCGGCTGGTTTTTTCTCGGCGATATGTTTCTTAGCGTAGTCTTTCGCTTCTTTATCCGCTTGGTTCAAGATCGATAAAATTCCTGCTTCCGTACCCGTGAGAGTTTTCACCTCGGTTAATAAAGGTTGAAAATTTTCCCCAATAAAATCGGTATGAACGATAAATTCTTCCGCCATTAATGCTTGTATTGCTTCGGTGGCTTTTTCCATAACTAAATCCTCGTCTAAGGGATCGATCGAGTGTAATACTTCATCGGGAAGGCGATCATATATTGCCTGTGTCCAGCGCAAATTACTAACAATTTCCCCATCGGCAAAAATAACACCGATAAGCTCATTTCTTACCCGTCCCGTCCGGGTAGTTTGCGCGCCGTAGTGACGGGTACGCAGGATGTTATTAAAAACGTAGAGAAAACTTGCTTCTGTCGGATCTTTGAGCGTGACAATACTAGGGAAAAACACCTGCGGACGGATGTGATCTTGTTGGTTAATTCGGCTAGTCACTTCACCTACTTTTGTGTTATTTTCTCCCTTCGATGCCATAGTACCGTTCTCGTAGGGAGCGTTTAAAGTAAAACTTTCATGGGATTCATCAAAGGGTGTGATCGAAAAAGCCGTATCTACTACTACTTTCGATTTTTCTGAACCCGAATCACCGATGGCAAAACCATAAATAATACAGTCGGCGTTATTCATGGCAAATTTTACATTGTACTCACATTCTTCGGCGGTAATTAATTTGTAGTTTCGGAGTAATTCTCGACCGACTAGGCGTTCTGGAGTTGATTGCTTACGTTTAAACATCGATAAACGACTAATCGTTTTTTTGCTATCAATTCCCGCACGAACACGAGCTTTATTTAGGTCTCCATCTGTTTGAAATAAAGGATAAGATTCTGTGACTCGAATAGTCAAAAAGTGAACGTATTTTCCCATCGGTTTGTAGGGAATCTCGCCATGAAAGAATTTAGGATCGAGGGTTTTCAGTAAAGACATGGTAGGTACTCCTTGAATTAATTATTGTTTTCAGAATCTTCATCCACAGTTTGACCCTGGGCTTTTAACTCTTGATTTTCTCTGTCCTGTTCGAGACGGTAAAGAAATTCGCAGGTATTGCGAAGGAGGTTTAATTGTCTGCCAGCTAGACGCGCTCGATCGCCCTTAAAAGAACCCTCGAACACATCGATCACAAAATAACGAGCAAAAGACAATATTTTCTGTCTTTCCTGTTCTCGATCGGATAGAATCCAGCGACCTTCTGCTGTAGAAGCATGAACCCGATTCATTAAGCTGGCCACTTCCGCCGCTACTACCAAAACTAGGGCTTCTCCCTGATACATTCCTCCTTTGAGAATCGTATCGGCGGCCACATCGATTGGTTTTAAAACTGCGTTCGCTTTCGGATTATATCGTTTATTAGCTCGATAGAATTGACGATACAATTCGGTTAATTTTTTAGGATGATTTAAGGGCGATTGTGCTGTCATATCAATAGTTAAATTGGTTCGGTTGGCTTGTACATAGGGATCGAAACAAGGATAAAAATCGTAGAGATACAGAGCGATTCGATTAGCGCTCGGTATATCGGCATCTTTGCCCCGTTTCCACTGTTTAAGGTAATGAAAAACATAGAGAGGACTGGTTTCTAAATTGATAGCGAGTTCCGTTAATTTGCCCCAATTGGGATCATAACCCGTCTTACCCTGCTTCGAGTTCACGTCTAAATGAATAGAATAGGCTGCGGTTAGGGTATTTAAGGGGGCGGAATATTTTTTTCCGTCATTATCTTCCCACTCGTTCAAGACTCGATCGAGACGGAATCGATCGCGTCGAGTTAAGGACCGGATCGCTTGGGGCGCACTGTCGAGAAATACCGTCTCTTCAAATTCCGCACCGTCGCGATAGGGAGGGATAGGAGACTCAGAAACCACCGTTTTGACATCTAGAATCATCGGGAAAGCTAATCCTAACCATGCCGGCATAACCCAGGATTCCGTATCGGTGGGATCGCGGCCCGGAGGTAGGGCCATAAAATAAAAGGTTAGGGGTTTATCTTCGGGATAGGATAGTTTAAAAGTGCGGTCTTTTTTGCCATCTTCCTCCTCGTTAATTGTTTCCTTTTTCTGCCTTAATTTTTCATTGATCAGGAAACTATCGACACTCTGATAACGGGTTCGATCGAAGTTAGCGACCAGATTCTTATCAACAAAGTGCAACTTTATCGAGCTATCAAAACGAGTTTGAGCGATGTTAGCGTAGGCTTTTTGTAAAAAACTATTGGTTTCGGGAGTAAAATAATAGGTCGGGTAAAAGTACAGATAGCGATATTTGCCCTCCTCGAAACGTTTTCCTACCGCTTGGGTTTGATTCATAAGAATCTGACGCAACATCATTTCCGTTCCCGCGATACTGGAAATATTTCGTTTGGCGTTCGAGCCTGCCAGCATTTGTTTATTAGTATAGACTTGGGGAGTGAAAAGAACCGCCGATTCCATCTGTTCGCTGACACTATAGGGAGAATGGGAGATCGAACAGAGAAGTTGACGGCCGCGACCTTGTTTTTTAGCGGCGTTGTAGTGGTTTAATTCTTTCTGGAAGGTTTCGATCGAGTGTGCCAATTCCCGACCGGGTAACTGCACCACTTGATTAACCCACTCTCGCAAATCCTCCCAACCATCGGGTAAGTTATATCCCGCAACTATGGCGGCGATTTTTGCGGCGAGAAAAGCGATTAAATCTTCTGCAACCGGTCTAATATCCTCGATTCCGGGATGCTGTTTCAGGTATCGCGCCGCTAGATAATACCATTCGTAGGGAACCCCTCCCGTATTGCCTTTCAGTTTGAGTTTTTTTAAAGATTCATTAATACACTTGATCGCTCGGATTTGTGGCAGATAATTTTCTAGATTCCAATAATGCGCGATCTCGCTAATTAAATCTAAATCCGGCGGTGCGGGTAAGTTTTTCTGCAATTTTCGCGCCTGTTCGATTTTTTCCAGGCGATCGCCCCAGATTTTCCGCGTCACCACGTCCCCGAATTCCGCTAGGCGATCAATCCGGATATCATCTTCACAATGAAAATCGTAATCCGTCGGTAAAACGCCCTGTTGTTGAAATTTAATCAGGTTTTCGCCGCGACTTCGGGCCACGGACGCTTTATTATCACCGAGGATGCGAAGGGTGGCGTTGAGGGCAGCGCGCATTAACCCGGCATCGTCGAAAAATTGGCTGTAGTAATCTGCGTATTTCATCCCCTTGCCATCTCTACCGAATCCCGTTTGTTTACGCTGTAATTCGCCGCTACAGAGGGATTTAATCGTGTCCACCACTCGATTCGGTAAGGTTTCTAGGGACACTTCTGGCGCGTTTTTGGGGGCGATATAGACAACTCCCGTAGGCAGGTAAAGTAAAGGCTGATAGTCTAGTTCTTGATGTGCTTCCATCACCGCGTTATTAAGTACGTTCGTTAGTACCCCGCGGTTTTCGGCGATACTGTGGTAAGTGAATTTTAGTTCCCCATCGCTGAGGCTGTATAAAAGGTCTTGTAACGAGGCTTTTTCCGCATCGTGGGGGTGTTTAATAATGGATGCGAGGCGATCGGCTAGACAGGCAAGATCGGTTAAACTTTCGAGAGCGCTATTGTTTAAGCGAGTATTTAACCCATCTTCCGAGGTATTTCGATCAGTATCATTCCGACGCTGGGCATTTTTAGCGATGTATATCAAATCATCAAGATATTCAGTCCATTTTTCTGGTTGATCGGAAAATAAAAAGCGATCTAATCCTAATTCGGGAACCAATACTTGAAAAATCTCTCGATGTTCCTCTCGTGATAGTTTGCGGATATCTCGATCGAAGTCCTCGTTAATCTCGATATATTTCGCCGGCATCCCGGGAAAAAGCGAGTAGCGGAATTTCTCGAAATCGTGGAGAATAAACCCAGCGATCGCCAACCTGCGCTCGCATTCCTTTACTACCCGTCGAACGGTAGTATTGAGTTTTTCTAGTCGTTTTTCGATGAGATTGGCGGGAAATAATCCATTAAGTAAATGAGTATTGAGAGATTGATCTCCTGCATTATCCCGTCGAACTTTGCTTTTTCCCTCTAATTCCCGACGGCGATCGATTTTCTCGAAGAAATTTCCTCCTTTTGCCGTGACACCGATCGCTAATCGGAGTAAATTGGGTAATACCATTTCGGCAAAATCTGCCATAACTCGATCGTCGGGGTTTTCCGCTCGAATCGCCTCCCGTAGGAGTTTTAGGGTTAGCAGTTGGCGAACGGTTTCGACTCGGCGATCGCTTACTGATTCAGTAATCCCCAAATCTTCGGAAACAAGAGATTCTAAATCAATATCCTCGAACTCAAAATCCAGATCTTCATCGTCAATTTCTGTAGTGTTATCGAATAGATTTAACTGTCCCGTTTCCTCTAATTTTTTTTGTTTTTTAGGCATCTTTCACCTCTAGAGAGTCTAAATAGTCGGTAATTTGTTTGAGATAAAGCGGAAATTGAGATAAAGCGATCGGAATCGCCTTAAAAACAAGTTCATTATCGATCGCCTCGTATTGATGCACTAAACGATTTCCCATTCCTGATGATTTCGCCCCCCCGTAATCGATTAAGATATTTGATCATCAAACGAATTCTAACGGTGACTATCTCCCTTTCCATCGTTTAAAACCCCCATTGTTTGAGCCAAAGATCGATACTGTCTTTTTGAATCTTTCGGAATTTAGCGGTATCGGCGTACTCTTTCCAAGCGCGTACACGAAATTTTAAAAAGTCTCCCGTATTTTTTTCATAGATAAGTTTTCCATCTCGTGCGACTTGATACTTCATTAATGGAGAACAGCGATCGAGTTCAATTAGATCGATCAAATCACGGTTTATCTCAAACAATTCACTCAAGATAGAGAGAGAAGTTAAGTAATCATTACTGATTTCCTTAATATGTGTTTGTCTGTTTGCTTCATCGTATGAAATTGCCAAATCCCAATCGCTATCAGGTTTATGCTCTCTGCGCGCTCTAGAACCGAAGAGAATTAATAGTTTTAAATTCGGTATTTTTTCCACAGTCGTGGTTATTCTATTGATTGTATTGATAATTTTCAATTCTTTCGTATTTTTAACCATTTTCTGCCTCCAAGGAATCTAGATATTGAACGATCGAGCGTTGGTAGCGAGGATAATCTCGTAAAATATTAGCGATCGAGGAATGAACAATATCGGGATCAATTTTCTTGTATAAGTGTACGAGTAAGTTTCTTAATTTAATAGACTCGGCCAGTTGAACGGCTAGGTGTTCTTCTAAGATTCCCAGTTCTACGATTTGAAATAATGCGTCGCGAGCATTATTCGGAGACTCGATATCTAAACATTTTAAAATCTGGTAATTGATATCGATGCCAGTTTGAACGATAAGCTGAATTAACCTTTCTATGGCTAATTGACGTTCTCTTAATGTACGATAATCCTCTAAGGTGATCGAACCGTACTCGCTAAGTTCGGCGAGGTATTGATTCATGAGGTTTAATTCGTCTATCGCAATCAGAGGTTGAATAGCATTTACACTCCTTTTTCTCGTAGAGAAATCTCCAGATTATTCCGCAATTGACGGTATAACGCTTTCGATTCTTCAGGATTCATGAGAAATTTTTCTTTAAATCCCTCGAATAGTCCCGTTTCCCGTTCGTATAGAAGTTGACCATCCCGTGCGACATAATGAGCGAGGATCGGCGAACATTCTTTTAAATCAACCACATCAATTTTGTCCTCGGGAATCTCTAAAGCTTGTTCGAGTAGTGTATAAATTTTCAATAGACTCGAAATATCCTTTTGAGCGCTTCTTTCCTCGTATAAAACAGCGAAATCCCAATCGCTATCAGGTCTATGCTCTCTACGCGCTCTAGAACCGAAGAGAATTAATAGTTTTAAATCTTGCATCGCTTGAGGAATTTTAGCTATTCGCTTTTGCCACTCATCTTTATTCATAAGCATCATAAACCTTTTGCTGATTTTTAGAAAAAGGAACTCTATCAACTCTTTAAATAAACTTCAAGAGTTCCTAGCATTACTGTGATAAGTCACTGATTAGTTTTGTCCGAATTTTAGATTTTACTCAATTCCCAAAACTTTTAGAAAACCCCGAATTTGTAGGCGAGCTTCGGATGATTGAATAGAACCTGAATTAATTAGCCGTTGTAGATTAAGTCCACTAGATTGAATTTTGTCTAGCTCTATTCTCGCCTCATGATTGCGAACTTTCTTTTTTACATCCATAAAAGGTTGGCCCAAGTATAAGGGTAGTGAAAGCTGATGGAATTCAGCCTGTTGATCCGTTTTTTTAGTCATTTTTCCTCCTTAGAGAAAAGAATTGTGAACACGGGAGAGACGGGAGAGTCCCGCCTGCTAGATCGGAGCGAAAACTCAAGGATATAGAGATAGAAGATGATCACCAAGCCGTCCTTGTTGATTAAACTTAGAGGGCGAGGATTGCAGTTCTGTACTCGTAGTCCCGAGCGCTATTCCGAATAATGTGAGATTACCTCACTGTTTTATAATACACTTGAATCGCTCTGATGTGCAAGTGTTTCTGACGATTACAGGACATAGACTGCATTTAGGGTTATGATAGGTTACTAGAGACATAGCGCACTGTCGATCTTGAATTTCCTATTAGGGATTGAAAATATGTACTGTAATCGTACTCGCGCGCGCTTTTCTTGGTTATGTCTCGATAAACCCTATTAGGGATCGATAATCTCTTTTTTACTTTCCCTTTCTTTTTCTCGTTCCTCCAATGTCACTCGTGCGTAGGCCTGCAATTCCTTAACTCGTTCGGGGGTCAAATCGGAAATCCATTCCCCGCGTTCGTAAGATTCAAGATAATCTCGTTCTTCCGGGTCGAGATTACTAATATCCGTTCGTTTTTTATATATTATGAGCGAGTCTATCGGTTCCTCGTGGGAACGAGCATTAGGATTATTCATGGTTATCGATCTCCCGATAAGTGTTGTTTAGTGACCTCAAGCACACTCAACAGATCCACACCTCACCTCCTTGACCTTTGAACCGATGAGCGAGAGTATCCAACAACAAAGCCGCTTGACCGATCGCTATAGAATAGGGTGACAGGGGAGAATGAAGACTACTCTCGTCACTAATCGGATAAATACCGAAGTGCATCGGCAGTTGTAAGCGTTGGCGAACTGCAGCGACGGGATAGGCAAGAACGAAGCTAACCAGAGCCAGATCCCGTAACTCCCGACTAATTCGATCGAGCCAAGGATTATCCGGTTGCCAAACACCGATTCCCGTCAAAACCTGTACTTTCCACGCGGAGGCGATCTCGCCTAAATCGCCGTCGTAGGTAAAGCGCCAGTTTAACCGTTCCTCTCGATATCCCTTTAAATTCAGAAACGCGAGACAATAATCGAAACGTCTGCGCGCGATCGGTGTTTTCGTGGCCTCGATCTGGCGCTTAAACTCGCCTTTTCTCCACACCTCCACCTCTAGATTACCGAGAATACTGGGTAAATCGTAGGTTTTAAAGCGATCGCATTCCTCCAGTTCCGTCGAATCGTATAACCCGCATAATAACGGACTCGACCCGCGAAAACTAGACGCATCCTCGAAAATCGGATTACCGCTTTTCCCCGATAACTCCTTCCATTCGTCGGCCCATCCTTTCACCCGACCGGCGACCCGTTTTAAACTGGTATCGAAAACCTCCTCGCATTCCTGTTGAAACTTCTGGCGACTTTCCCCGTATTGGGATTTGATCTTCGGACTACCTAAATTCCACCAGAGTTGAAATGATTGTACCGCTCCCCAACGTTGGTAATAACCCTCGAAATTATTGATATGACGGTAGTTACTCTTGATGGCCTCCTGTAGCTGAATTCGGTCATACCGTTCCCCGACTTGTAACGGTGCGTCTTTCTTCTCGAATAACCGTTCTAGGAAAAATTTCGGAACCAGAGCGATCGCTGTGAAGTTAGTAAATTTTACCGCCGTTCCCTTTCGATCGTAGCCGCTGTGACGGCCTAAACGGCCGAAACGTTGAATAAAATTTCCCGCATCCGACGACTCGAAAATGAGGAAATTAATCTTGAAGTCCACCCCCACATCGATGGTACTCGTTCCGATCACCAGATCACGATTTAACGATGCCAACTTCTCCCGCGTTCCCGAAAGACCCGTATTTTCCCCCACTGTTAAACCGATAGTCGCCAATAATTCTCGGAAAATCGGCAGCAGACGTTTAACCGAAGCGATCGAATTGAGAATAATCGCGCCCTTGCTGCCGGGGTATCGCTTAAAATAGTCTAAAATTCGCTCTTTATTTTCTTTCAACCAATTTTCCGAAGTTTGAAAACTCGACGGTAAGGGAATAAAAGATAGCTCGATTTCCGAGGTTACTTGTCGCCATCCCTGTTGAGCGAGGGAATTGGCCTCTTCTGGGGTATCGGGAAACCGGTATTTTCCTTCTCTTACTGGGTCGATCGATCGATAGCGAAACCCCGCTTTATCCAATCGTTTTAGTAAACCCTCGTCGGGAGTTGCGGACAAAAACAGGTATCGTTTCCCACGATTGGCCCGTCGGATTAGAAGCATGGTATTGATAATACTGGCGACCTGTGGCGTGCCGAAAACGTGAAATTCATCGAATAGGAAGAGATCGAAATGTTTATCGATCCGGTTCCATAGCTGATCGGGGTTATCGTAGGGGGTTAAATAGGCCCCCCGATGCAGATAATGGAAAATATCGGGGTTAGTTAAGAGAATTTCCGACTGTTTCGATCGAGTCTCTAGAGCGATCGCTTTCGTTTTCCCATCCCGTTCGGCGTACAATTCCAACTCGGGCCCGGTTAAAAGATTGACCCGGGGTTGATCCGTTGGTTGAAATCGTTGAATATATGCCTCGATCTGACCCCGCTGATCCCGCGCTAGTTCGTTGGTTGGGTAGAGTCCCATAATCGGGAAATATCCTTGCAAAGTTCGCAGGTAGGCCGCTAGACTTTTCCCGTCCCCCGTCATGGCCGAATTGATGATTACCTCGACATTGGGATCGTTGAGTGCTTTCCACGTCTCCACCTGATGCCACGATAACCGCCATCCTTGCGGAACCTTGATCCCGTCTGGTATCTCGTCTGCGGGACAGGAATAGACTGGCCTGAGCGTTACTTGATAATTTACCATGAATTTCTGTCCGTAACTCCTTGCTATCTTCCATAATAACCACGATAATAGGGATGGACAAGTACCTTAACAGAAAAAGTGTCCGTATATTTATAAACTATGAGCCGGATAGGACAATCGATCACTTTATCGGTCAGTGAAAAAGAAAAACAGGCCCTAGAAATCCTTGCCAGTGAATTCGGGCTATTTTGGGGAGATAAACCGAATATATCGAAGTTAATCAAAGAAATTGCCCGTAATAAGCTTAAAATCGCTCTTAATCACGACTGGAAGCCCGAGCGCTTGCAGATGCTCCAACAGGCGATCGATTCTCTCATCGATGCTGGACAAATCCCCATCGCCCTAGAACTAACTAAACTACTATTAGAACGGAGCGAACTGTCGGGACCCTTACGGAAAGAGCTAGAAGGCCGCCTCGACAATCCTCCCCCACCATGGCGGTTAGAACTCGATCGCTGCATTCTCCGACAACAACCGTTTCAGTTATCCTATCAGGATGCCGGCGATCGAATCTGGGAATTCCATCTTTACCATGCCGCTATCAATCGTCACGAGGATCGCTTATATCTCGATTGTTGGTGCGAGGAAACCGAGGGAAATCAAGATATTTCCGAACTAAACCATAATTGGAGTTTACGGATCGATCGAATCCCCAACGATTCCTTAATTACCCCGATCCCTAGGGGCAAATGGCGCAATCAGCTTGATAGTCTGTCGGCCGAGTTTCAGCTATTCGATGGATTAGCTCGATCGTACCGGACTAAAACCGCTATCGATATCGCCAACGAATTGATCTCGAACGATCCCCTCGTCCGGCAGATTACCCGACAGGTAACGAGTAGCTTCTGGTTTTTCCGCGAAATTCTCCCCTACGGAGAAGATTGCTTGCTGATCTCCCCGGAAAAAGTCCGCAAGCGTTTCTATGACAAGTTGCAGCGGCTTTATCGGCGCTACGAGTCCTGAAAAGATTTTCGTCGCTGCTCAATCAAGGCATGAAAACTCACATCTGATAACTGATCACTGACTGCCGATTACTGATTTGACATTTGGGCGGTGATTACGGTGAGATCGATCGCCCTTTCACCCCTTCTGATTCTTAGGGGTAAAGATTGACCGATCCCGGTTTTTTCCACCATTTCCTGTAACTCACCGCCATCGCTAACCGGTTGATTATTAGCTTTAACAATCACATCCCCGCGACGGATCCCAGCTTTTTCGGCGGGGGTATTGGGTAGGACTTTCACCACCAAAATTCCCGACACTTCCGGCACGATCAGGGGAGAATTGGGGTTTTGATTATTCGCCCGGGCTAAATCGGGAGTTAGATTAACCATCTGCACACCGATATAGGGATGGGCCACCTTTTGACCTGATTCTAGGGTCGCTTGTAACTGCTTGGCCCGGTCGATGGGAATGGCAAAACCGATCCCCATGGCATCAGCACGAATCGCCGTATTGATGCCGATGACTTCTCCTTGGGCGTTGAGTAAAGGACCGCCGGAATTGCCCGGGTTAATAGCGGCATCGGTTTGAATAAAATCAATGCGTTTATCGGGAATACCCGCCTTAGCCGCCGAGCGCCCGATCGTGCTAATAATTCCTAAAGTTACCGTATTATCTAGACCGACGGGATTGCCTACTGCGATCGCCCAGTCCCCCACTTGTATAGATGAGGAATTGCCGAGGACGGCTACAGGTAATTTTTCCCCTTGGGGATTAATTTTCACCACGGCTAAATCAGTGATCTCATCAGTACCGCGTACTTCCCCCTTGAAGCTACGACCATCTTTTAAAGTTACCGTTACCTTATCGGCATTATCGACCACATGGGCATTAGTTAAGATTAAACCACTGCCATCGATAATAAAACCCGATCCCTGGCCAGCCACTCGCTGTTGGGTGGGAAGACGAAACTGTTCCCCAAAAAACTCCTGAAAAAAAGGATCATCAAAAAAGGGGCTATTGGGACGAGTAATGATCGCTTCGGTGTCAATTCGCACCACCGCCGCACCCGTGCGGGCCACTGCCTTAGCGACAAAACTTTCCGCCGTCATCTCCGGGGGAATTCTGGCCAGATCGGTGGCAGCAGTGGGCAGATTTTGAGCATTTACCGCCGCTAAACTGCTAAAACCGAGCATAAATCCCAGAAAAGTTGCCAAAGCATGGGTAATAGTTCGCCGTAACCCTGTAGGAAGTTTCATACTTTGATCTCTGAATTCTGATGTTTTAACTGTTTCTGTCTATCGGTTCACAGACCGACTATTAAAAATCTAACAAATCGATCGCTCCGATTAAACTAAGACGCATCTTAACCGCCTATCCTTAGATTAGCTGACCCCCCCTTGCCACCCCTTGCCCCCCCGATGTCGGGTAGAGTTGGGGGGTCTTGTCTCTTGTCTCTTGTCTCGTCTCGTCTCAACAAGCAATTTAAAGGCGCGGGCAGCTTAAACCAATGAGTTGACACCAAGTCCGCCAGCAGACCCTAACTAATCTCTAATCACTAGGGGCGATTGCAGGGTAATATTTAAATCTCGATCGGGGTTAACAGAGTATAACTGCACGGAACTACCACCGACAATTCCCGCCGTCGGTAAACCCCATCCTGCAAGAGTTCCCACGGCTGCCCCCGCTAAGACATCGAGAACTTCGATCTTGCGATCGCCTGTAAGAGTAGCGATCGCTGTGGCTGCCCCCGCACCGGCGACGGTTCCCGCTAAGATATCTTGAGTTTTTGCCCCTTTACGCACGGTTTCAGTGGTAGTAATTAATCGCGAAGTGGCATTGAGGGGAATAGTGCGATTGCCCCCATCAAGGCGAATTTCATCGGCAATAAACCGCACACCTCGGCCGGCTGCTTCTAAAGTACCCTTGACTTCACTTCCCGCTGCAATCACCACAATCCCATTGCGGTTACGAATATCTCTGGCTACGGTTAAAGTCAGAGGAATAACATCACTTTTAGAAACTAAAATTTTATCGGCTTTCTCGTAATTCAAAGGGATAACTGTTCCGGCTGGAATCGAGATTTGTTGAGCGATGAGACTTTGCCGATTAATATTACTTTGAGCGAGGACGGGAAAAGTACCGGACATGGAACCCATGAGCAGGGTAATCAGTAAGGCTGTGCTGGCTCTAGTAACAGAATTGATAGACATAGCGGTTATCCTCTCAAAAAACAACAGTGAACTTTCTCTGTTTCTAGATTATTTTTTTCTGTCTGTCATGTCAGTCCCCTCAACAGGGAATTTTTTCCCTCTCTATAGGGAAAAAAGTAGAATGGCAGAATTTCCCCATTTTGTCCATCGACCGCAAAAGAGAGCCGAAAAGCCTAGAATAGTAAAAAACCCTAGATTGCCATCGTCTATGGAACTCGCTGCCGGAAAAATCCTTAGTCATCGCTACCAAATTATCCGTCAATTGGGAAAAGGGGGATTCGGACAGACTTTCTTGTCCTGCGATCGCCAGTTACCCAATCAAAATCGTTGTGTGATCAAACAATTTAAACCCCAGTGCCAGGATGCCGAAACTGTAGCCATCGCTAGACGACTCTTTGAAAACGAGGCGAAAATCCTGCAAGAATTGGGCATTCATCGCCATATTCCCCGTTTATTTGCTTATTTTGAGGAAAATGGGCAATTTTTCCTCGTGCAAGAATACATTGAAGGGGAAGATTTAGCCACAGAAATTACTGCCGGTGTCTATAGGCAAGATGAAGGGAAAGTGGTGGCTTTATTAACAGAAATTCTCTCGATTCTCGAATTTGTCCATCAGAAACAGGTGATCCATCGCGATGTTAATCCCTTCAATCTTATTCGTCGCAGCCAAGATCATCAATTGGTTTTAATTGATTTTGGTGCTGTCAAACAAATTAGCACTCAAGTGGTTAAAGAAGGTAAAACCGTTTCTACCATCGCTATTGGTACCCCTGGTTATTTCCCCAGTGAACAGGCCCAAGGTTATCCGCGTTTTAGTAGCGATATCTATGCCACTGGTATTATTGGATTACAAGCTTTAACCGGTAAAGATACCGAAGAGATTCCACTGGATGCTCGCACGGGAGAAATTCTCTGGCAACATTTGGCCATGACTAGCGCCGAGTTTAGTTATGTTATCGAGCGCATGATCCGCTATGATTTTCGTCAGCGTTATACCAGCGCCAGTGAAGCATTAATCGATCTGAGAAAATTAGGGAAAATTCATCATCTCGCTCCGAAAACTACCCAGGTGGTGAAATCTCAAGATCAAGTTGCTCGTCAAGGGAAATCTTGGTTAAAAAAAATCTTATCTGTCTGTGGGACAATTGGCTTAATAGCAGGTTCTTATCTGGGTTTTGACTATTGGAAAAATTCTCGTAATTCTCTTCGTTACTATCAACAAGGTCAGACTTTTTATCAACTCAAACGCTATACCGATGCCCTCAATTACTATGATCAAGCCTTAAAAATTAATCCCGATTATCTTGAGGCATTCCAAGGAAAAGCTGATGCTTTATTAGCTTTACAAAGATACTCGGAAGCTTTAATTATCTACGAAAAAGCTATTCAAATTAACCCAGATTCCGCTTGGCCAGCTTGGCTCGGTCGCGGGCAAGCTTTAGATAAGTTAGGCAAAAATCAAGAGGCTTTGGAAAGTTTTGAGCGGGTCTTATCTCTTAATCCTGCCGCTAGTCAAGCTTGGCAAGGTAAGGCCGATATCTATCTAGAACTGCAACAATATTCCGCCGCCCAAAAAGCTCTTGACAAATTGTTAACTTTTCAGCAAAATGATGCCAAAACCTGGTATAAAAAAGGCTGGTCATTACAAAATCTTGAGGATTATGAAGGGGCAGTTAAAGCCTACGATCAGGCTCTAGCGATCGAATCGGATAATGCCTTAATTTGGTATCAAAAAGGTAATAGTTTGTATCAATTAAATAAAATTAATGAGGCTTTAGAAAGTTATAGCAAAGCTGGACAATTTAATCCCCAATTTTCCCAAGCTCACTATAGTCAAGGGATTATTCTGCAAAAATTAGGCCGCAAACCAGAAGCTTTGGAGGCATTTACTCAAGCAACTAAAGCCAATTCTAATTATTATCAAGCCTGGTTACATCAAGGGGCATTACTTCATCAAATGGAAAGATTTCAAGAAGCGATCGCATCCTACGAAAAAGCTCGCCGCATTTCTTCCCAAAAAGCCGAAGTTTTTATCGGTATCGGTAACGCTTGGTATCGTTTAGGCGACAATTACCAAGCTATAAATGCCTATCAACAGGCGATTCAAAGACAAAAAGATAACCCCGAAACCTGGAAAAGTTTAGGCAATAGTTGGTTTAAACTCGGTCAATACGAGCGAGCGATTCAAGCTTATCAAGAATCCCTTCGTTATCGTTCCAATGACCGAGAAGTGCAGGCACAAAAACAACTGGCAGAAACTCGCTGGCAAGAACTTCAGCAATCTTCCCAAAACCAAACCCCCAAAGTCGATAGTGAGGAACAGGTTCCCTAACTTCCGCTCTTTTTCGGCAGCTTTATCGCTTTTTACCGGTATTTCTCGGCAATAATTCCCGTCCTTGATAAAACTGTTTTTTCAGTTCTCCCAAGCGCCAATAAACTGCCACCATAATTGCAGTTAATACTGTCAGCACTGTCACGGGAACAAGGGCCGATTGAGCGAAAATTAGAGCTAAAACTGGTAAAGATAGACCAAGAACAATAGCGATCGCTAATGTTAACCCCTGGAGACGATTAATATTTTTTAAAGCCCCTTGACAAACAGCACAATTTTTGGTATGGGAGTGATAGCGTTCGAGGAGAATCTCTTTTGATTGTAGGGGGGGAAAAGGTTGACCGGCGAAAGGATCAGCTTGGTATTGATTAACCCAATTGCGATACTCAAACACCAATAAATCCGCTTTGGTAGGGAGATAACAAGCTTGACTAAAATTCTGACTACCTCCCTGAGCTTGCAGATAACGCTCTTGATAGTAGAGAAAAATCTGATCATCTTCGAGAATAGCGTTTTGATTGATGTGGGAATACCAAGTGGGGGTAAGCTTAATGAAGAATTTCGGCAGTTTAGAGTTAAATTTAAAGGGAAAACGAGCAAAGAGACGACATTCTCCCTGACGGATGGGAGTTGCATAGACTACGGTTAAAGTCCGTCCGAACTTTTCCGAGGTGAGATCGTGGTAAATTAATCCGGGGGCGATAAAATTGCTGTATTGCTGACCTAATTGACCTTTACGCGGTCCTTCGGGCCAAATTCCCTTAAATCCCTGACGATTGGACTCGATAATTTCTAATTCCATAGGAGCGGCATTGGCCCGATTACCGATGGTGAGATGATGGGTATAGGGAACATGACTAGAATCGATAATATTTTCGATTAAAGTGACGGCCGAGTAGGGTAGATCTCGAAAGGTATCCAAACAAATCCAAGCATCACCATCCTCCTCCATGGGTTCAATAATTGGAATCGCAGTCAGGGGAGCATTTTCGGGATTACCCGCATAAACGAATAATAATCCCTGACGGATAGCCGTGGGAAAAGACCGCACACAAGCGCGTCGAGAGGTGTTAGCTTGACTGTTTTCCGGTTGTTGGGGAATAAATTCACAGTTTCCTCCCCCGGAAAAAGACCAACCGTGATAGGGACATTCTAGATGTCCGCTTTCGTTAAGACGACCTTCTGAGAGAGGAGCGAGACGATGGGGACATTTATCCTCGAAAACTCGCCATTCTTGCTGATTTTTGTCCCACCAAATCACTAAATCCTCTTCTAGTAGGGTAAAGCGTTGGGGCTGCTTTTTGTCTAAATCTTTGACGTAGTAGATAGGATACCAAACTTGACGACAATCAAAGCGATCGATATCTGTTCCCCCGATGGGATAGGTAGCAGTGCTGCTCAGCATAAATTTTAAAATAAGTTAACATTTCTCCTCCAAAATCTAACAAATTTAATCGACAAAAGGGGACAGATGCCGGTATCTGCTGGGGAAACAAACACTGGCACTATATTTTGGGGTGATAATAAAGGGTAGTCTCCCATGGATAAAGCGAGAATGGGAGGAGGATCAAGATAAAACTAAGGGGAGTTTACCAGGATGTCAGGAGAAACCGTCACTTATTCCCTAGAAACTATTCTGACCAGGATCGAGGGAAAAATAGACAATCTACAAAGGGACGTTAATCAAAAATTTGACAAGATTGATGAGCGCTTTGACAGAATCGATGAAAGATTAAATAAAGTAGAGATAGGATTAGCTACTTTAACCGAGAAAGTCGTAGGGATGGATAAACGACTCGAAAAGGTGGAAAATGAACAAGTTAAATCGATAGGATTGGTTGCTTTAACCGAGAAAGTCGGAGGGATGGATAAACGACTCGAAAAGGTGGAAAGTGAACAGGCTACCATGATTAAAGCTATTTCCGACCTCCAGGGATTCCGAGGTCTCATTCTGCCGATCATTGTCGGTGCGCTCAGTGCTACTATTGGTGCAGTGATTACCGTAGCGGCAAAAATTTTGTTGATCGGCAATAGTCCCTGATCGAGATAAGATTAATTCTCGTGGTGATAGGGAGGACATTTGTGAATAAACTAAGCATTCTGGTTCTACACGGGCCGAATTTAAACCTATTGGGGAAAAGAGAGCCGAATCTCTACGGTAACGTTAATTTAGAGACGATTAACCAGTTTTTAAGCGAAGAAGCTACCCGTTTAGGGGTGAATTTAACCGCGCATCAGTCCAATCAGGAAGGGCAATTAGTGGACTGGATTCAGCAAGCATGGGGTCAGCAGCACGGTATTTTGATTAATGCGGGAGCTTATACTCACACCAGTATCGCCATCCGCGACGCACTATTAGGCACAAAAATGGCCTGTGTGGAAGTACACTTAAGCAATATTTACAAACGCGAGTCTTTTCGTCATCATTCCTACATTGCCGATATAGCCATCGGACAGATTAGCGGTTTTGGGGCCGAAAGTTATCGCCTAGGATTATGGGCATTAGTCGATTATTTGCAAAAGAATAGAGAAGGCTAATTAGGCAAGGGATTCTCCCACTTCTAAGAGGGGACAAAAGGGAAAATAGGGGGAAACCGTCCAACGATAGAATTTTTTGCTGCTGGTGGACTGAAGATTAAAACGCAGGGAAACAAAGGGGAAAAAGGGAGATACGGAACAATTCCAACTGAAAGCCGGCTTAGAAATGCTATGATCGCCCTGCAAAGACCAAGCCGGGTATTGAAAAACCTCCCGGACGAGGGATTTTCCTTCATCGCTAACTTGGGCGCAGCTGCGACTAATGCCCGAAACCAAACAGAGACTATTACTGACACAATTATCATTAGAAGCCACGAGCAGGAGATTTTCCCCGGTGGTGGTTAGTTCAAAAGCGATAAAATCTCCAGCTTGCCAACGACTAAGGACTTGTCCCTGGGCATTCTGGTAGATAGCGCTGCAGTTTTCGGGATCGAGAAGACGATTACTATCGGGATCTAAGTAACCGCAAACCTTTCCCATCAGACGAGTTCCATCCTGAAACCCATACACCCAATCAAAGGTATCGATGTTAGCAGCCCCTTGATTGCTTTTGTTGACCAATAGTAATCGATCGCTGACCACGGTTATTAATTCTCTATAAAACTAAGCTCCTTTTAATAACAAAGGTATCACTAAATACAAATTCCCCAAGGAAAAGATTTATTAATCTTAACTTGTCGGCCCCAGGGGAGAGTGAACTGGTCAGCTTAAATCAAGGCCAAAACCTGCTATCTTATGGGGAGACAAAAATTATCTAGATCTTGTTTTAGCGAGTGGTAGTAAGGGCATGGCGTACAAGCGGGTATTATTAAAACTGAGTGGGGAGGCCCTAATGGGCAATCTCGGCTATGGGATCGACCCGATGGTGGTTTCCGCTATCGCTCAGGAAATCTCCGAAGTGGTTGACCAAGGCATCCAATTGGCGATCGTGGTCGGTGGGGGCAATATTTTTCGGGGGGTGAAAGCCGCCTCGGCCGGCATGGATCGGGCCACGGCCGATTATATTGGTATGATAGCAACAGTCATGAACGCTATGACCTTGCAGGATGCCCTAGAACGAGCGCAAGTACCGACTAGGGTATTAACGGCGATTGCCATGCAGGAATTAGCTGAACCCTACATCCGCCGGCGAGCAATCCGTCATCTGGAAAAAGGTCGGGTAGTGGTTTTTGGTGCGGGATCGGGTAATCCTTTCTTTACCACCGATACCACGGCGGCCCTGCGCGCTGCCGAAATCGACGCGGAAGTGGTGTTTAAAGCGACGAAAGTGGATGGAGTTTATGATTCCGATCCCTCCCATAACCCTAACGCGCGACGCTTTCAAAGTCTTACCTACGGTCATGTGCTGACTCATGATCTGCGGGTGATGGACGGAACTGCGATCGCTCTGTGCAAGGAAAATAATATCCCGATAGTCGTTTTCGATCTGTCGGTGACAGGTAATATTGTTCGCGCTGTCAAAGGTGAACCCGTTGGAACATTGGTAGGAGGATTCTGTGAAGTTAGCTGAAGTTCAAGACCAGATGCAGAAAACCGTCGAATCAACCCAGAGAGCTTTTAATACGATTCGTACCGGCCGGGCAAATGCTTCTCTTTTAGATCGGATCGTGGTGGAGTATTATGGCATGGAAACTCCCCTCAAGTCCCTAGCGACCATTAGCACTCCCGACGCGACCACGATCGCCATTCAACCCTTTGATCGTACCAGTATGGGGGCGATCGAAAAGGCGATTTCTCTCTCGGACGTGGGTTTAACCCCCAGTAATGACGGTCAGACCATTCGTTTGAATATCCCTCCCCTCACTAGCGATCGCCGCAAGGAATTGGTCAAATTAGCGGCGAAATTGGCCGAAGAAGGAAAGGTGGCTATCCGCAATATTCGCCGGGATGCGATCGATGCTATCCGTAAACGGGAAAAAGGTCACGAAATTTCTGAGGATGAATCCAGGGATTTACAGGATCAAGTGCAGAAATCCACCGATAAATTTATCGCCAAAATCGAGGATTTGTTAACGACAAAAGAAAAAGATATCATGACCGTTTAAGTTTTTTTCTCCTCATGGATAGAACAGGCTTTTTGTCTGTTCTATTTAGGGGGTGCTGAATAAATCTAAAAACCTTGTTGGATAATATTTTTAGACTTTTTTTCCCTCAAAAAGCGCCGACCCTTGGAGTGATTGGGGGGGAAATTTAGGGACTTTTTCGGCTCTTCGTTACTCTTTATGCTAAATCAACAGACAAGATGCCAAGATAACATACTTCTAACCCAAAAATTCCGAAAGTTTCTCAAGCCATAGCCTCTCCGTTTTATTAGTTTAAGTTTATTATTGATTCCCTCGACCACCCCATTCGTTGTCCTTTGCTCGAAATAACTAATGATTTCTCCAAACCAGTTTCGGGATGTTGTTTCTACTTTCTATGAAACCCCTTTTCTCTCTACTTTTCAAGCTTTTTGTCCCGTACTTAGAATAACTATAGCGTTTCCTAAGCTAGTGAGGTACACCTATTTTTCTTCCCTTTTGCCTTTTGCCTCTTGCATGAGTGCCTAAAACCCATAACTTTTGTACCTCAGCAGACTGAAAAACGCTATATATGATTGCTGTGCTGAGAGCCTTTTGTCAAGCCTAATTGAGATGCTCTTACCCTGGGTTTAATAACCAGGAAAAATCTATCATTGACCTTTTTCTCTATCTTTCTACCTGTCTATCCACTAGGATAATGACCTTGCAATCAAAACTTCATGTCTGCGTCACAGTAAGTTCATATCCCCTGCCTAAATTAGAGATAGTCAGTCCTCAGCCGTTTTCCGAAACACTCCTCTCACACCCACGATTATTAGGACTGACTTTTATTCCCTTCTCAAAATGGTTAAACAGTAAAAACTATGACTCACAATATTTTTAACGATAATATTTCCCCGAGCAACGAAGGCAATCCCAAACGCTCCAAATCTTCTGCGATGAAAAAACTTTTTGCCTATTCCTCTTTACTGGTTTTGGGTGCTGGGTTAGGTATCGGTGCCACCTATGCCTACAGTCAAAATCCTCTAGAATTAGCCCAAAATATTGCCACCGCTACCAATAATCCTCGCCCCTCCACAGCAGCGGCAGCCGCTCCCTCGTCTTTGGTTATTCCTACCAATTTTGTCGCTTCTGTGGTGCAAGAAGTGGGGCCGGCGGTGGTGAGAATTAATGCTTCTAGGGAAGTCAATGGAGGCGGTGATTTTTCGGAATTTGCTAACGATCCTGTTTTCCGTCGCTTCTTCGGTTCTCAAATACCAGAGCGAGGAGAAAAACAAGTTCAAAGGGGTACAGGTTCCGGGTTTATTATCAGTAATGACGGTAAAATTATCACCAATGCTCACGTTGTCGAGGGAGCAGATAAGGTGACTGTCACCCTCAAAGATGGTCGCACCATTGATGGTAAAGTTTTAGGTAGTGATCCTTTAACTGATGTGGCAGTGGTACAGGTAGAAACGAGCAATTTACCCACGGTTAAATTAGGTAATTCTGATAGTTTACAGGTGGGAGAATGGGCGATCGCTATCGGTAATCCTTTGGGATTAGATAACACTGTCACCACGGGGATTATTAGTGCCAAGGAACGCAATGGCTCCCAAATTGGTGCTAGTGATAAACGGGTGGATTTCCTGCAAACCGATGCGGCAATTAACCCCGGAAATTCCGGCGGACCTTTGTTAAATGCTCGGGGAGAAGTCATCGGAGTTAACACTGCTATCATTCAAAATGCCCAGGGTTTAGGTTTTGCTATTCCGATTAAAACTGCCCAAAAAATCGCTGAACAATTAATCGCCACGGGTAAGGTGGAACATCCCTATCTCGGTGTTCAAATGGTGCAGTTAACTCCAGAGGTAAAAGAACAATTAGCCGATAGTCCCATGGCTGATAATTGGAATGTCCCCGATGATTCTGGTGTCTTGTTAGTGCGAGTGATGAGAGATTCTCCTGCCGCAGAAGCAGGATTGCGATCGGGTGATGTGTTAAAGTCTGTAGGTGGTAAGAATGTCACCGATCCCGATGCGGTTCAGGAAATTGTTGCTAACACTCAAATCGGCGATAATTTGCCCATAGAAATTAGCCGGGGAGGACAAAAAATTAATCTGAATATTCAAGTTGGTAGCTTGAATACTGCTAACAGATCCTAGTCTGGAAGATAAGTGGTAAAAGACCTAAACTTTATAGAGAGCTTGTTAGTAAGCTCTCTATATTTCTGGTTTTACTTTTGGCTCTTGAAGCGAATAATTATAGCAGTTATCTTAATGGTGAGATAAGTAGGTAGGTGTTAAAAATTATCAGATACCCCCCTTATCAAGGGAGATCCCCCCGCCTATCGGCACCCCCCTTATCAAGGGGGGCAGGGGGGATCGACACCTCTCTTATCAAGGGGGAATTAAGGGGGGATCGACACCCCCCTTATCAAGGGGGGCAGGGGGGATCGACACCCCCCTTATCAAGGGGGGCAGGGGGGATCAAAGACAAAATTTATCTTCAATTTAATTATATATCACCATAAGTAAGGGAGAATCGAAAGATAGTTAAATACTTACCCTACCCTCACACTTTTACTGTTGCGAGATAGAAAATAAAAACTGCTCGTAAGCTCGATTAACTTTTTGCATAATTTTAATCGCCATGGTGGAATAATTGTGATCGGGGTGATACTGACGAGCAAGCTGATAATATCTTTGTTTAACTTCTGAAAAACTAGCATTCTTAGAAACTTCTAAAACTTCCCACCAATCCTCGTAATCGTAGGGTAATATTTCTAATTCCCCCAAAATTTCTGACCATATTTTTACCTTACCTCCATAACTACCTGTCATTAAAAATTGACCGTCAGGACTAAATTTTAAGGGAGCAGTTCCCCGTAAAATTTTAATTAATTCTCCTGTTTGTCCTTGCCAAATTTTAATTTCTGTTCGGGAAGCACTAGCAATTAGATGGCGATGAGGATTAATAGCAATACTGATAATTGCCTGCTCGTGTGCCTGCCAACTTTTAATAATTTCTCCTGTCTTTATATCCCAGATTTTAATCGTTTTATCACTACCGCCACTAACTAGATATTGACCATCATTACTAAAAGCTAAACTGTTAACGGCTGCCCTGTCACCGCTAAAAGTTTGATAAGCATAACTATGATCAAATCGCCATAATTTAATAGTTTTATCATCACTACCACTAGCAATAATTTGGCTATCGGGACTAATGGCACAGGTATTAACTGCCTCCTCATGACCGATTAAAGTTCGCTTTAATTCTCCTGTCTGATAACCCCAGATTCGCAGAGTTTTGTCATTACTAGCACTAACAATAAATCTTTCATTAGCAGCAAAAGCTAATTGTAAAATTACACCATCGTGACTATCGGGAGCATTTACACGAGCGAAAAAACTACTTTTATACTGCTTAGTGTCTAATTGCCACTGACTAATTCTGCCATCCAATCCACCAGCAATAATCGATTTACCATTAGGACTTATAGCCAAAGTTTGGATCGGTTCATTAACTCCCGCAAAGGAATAAATTAATTTACCCGTTTCTCGCTGCCAAAGTTTTATGGTTTGATCTTCTCCCGCACTAGCGATAATTTTACCATCAGAGCTAATATCGATCGCCCCAATATTTTCCTGATGACCTTTAAGAGTTTGGAAACACTGCCAAGATAAACGCTCTGGAATAGTAATTTCTGTAGAATCTAACTGTTGATTTTCCTGAACAGATACTTCTTCTAACAGTCGCTGTAATTCTGCCTCTAGATTTTCATATTTCCCCGTAACTTCTTGCCAAAATAAAGCTTCTTCGTACTCTCTAGTAATGCGATCAAAAAATTCTAGATTCCTATAAAAATTATCGTCGGAGTAGGTGGGAGATAACATTTTCATCACTCCGTAGATTCCTAACCCGACTAGGCCGCCAGCGATCGCCATAGAACCGACACCAACACCGAAAGCTGTACCTTTAACCGCAACTCCCACACCCCCAAAGGTAGAGTAGATACCGATTCCGCCAAGGCTTCCTGTCCCCAAAGCTAACCCGACATTGTGATCCTTTGTTTCTAGTCCTTGCAGACTGGCATAAATTGCCGAACTTGTCAGGATGCCAATCCCCGTCATTCCCACTAAACCGACGCTTATACCGCCAAATCCGCCGACTAAGCCAATATTTCCTAGACAAGCAGATAAATTGGCTCCTGTGACTCCACCGACGGCGGGAATAACAAAATCGAGCTTTTTAGCCATATTTTTGCGAAATAATCAATTTAGTCATCGGGTTTCTCCTATAGAGTGTAGCCTAGTTTGGTATCGACGACTGACTCCCCAAAATTACTCTGGGGAGGGAAAAGTCAGAGACAATCAGGGCAAAATGATAAGTATTTTATATATAAATACTCTCAATACTTAAAAATATTTAAATTTACAATCGGTAATATTTATTTTTACTTAAGAATTTATTGAGAATAATTTTTATTTATTTACGAGGTTACAATACTTCCAGCGATTCTGGTATAATTTTGCATTATGCTATGATGGCTTTTATTGTAATTTTTAGGGTTTTAATGATCTGGATTGTCTTAAAACCCTTGCTAAATCTAGACTTTTCCCTTGGGCAAAACCAAACAGTTCCGCCAATTCTCCCTTTTTTTCCGAACAACGTTGATCTAATTTTTGTGTAGTTTTGTTGCAAAGTCAAATTTTTTTTGACAAAATGGCTAAATTGTGGTATGGAGATAGATTGTTGATAGGTGGCCATTCAAACCGAGGCAATCAATAATTAGGACTTGCTGAATAAGTTTGTTGGTGGGGTTAGGAGTCGGTGGTCGGGAGGGGAAGTGAGAAGATCAGACAGAATTTGACATCCTCGCCGCCCTAAAAGTGCGGCGATTCCTAAACCTCACGATTTAAGTTTCTGCTTCCACCACCGTCGCATACCACAGTTAAAAAACCATGTACTGTCTTACACAG
>NZ_SFBV01000154.1:0-11598 GCF_007095585.1 Microcystis sp. M_OC_Ca_00000000_C217Col | reverse complement strand
TTATAGATGATTTCCTCACCTAAGATCACATTTTATTCTTTTTTCCACTTCAATCTAAGAATTGAGAAAAAAGCAAAACCTTATATTATACCATAAAAAAATTATGCAAGAGGTCTAATTAGGATTGAATAATCAACAAACAACTAAACAACGATTAATAGATAGTTGGAATGAAGCTTATAGTGATGGATTGGACGAATCAGAAACTTTAATGTTAGAGGGAATACGGCATCATCAACGCCAATTATCTGAGTAAATATGACGATTTTTCAAGGAGAGATTTATTGGATTGATTTAGGAGAACCACAAGGTTCTGAACCTGCTTATCTTCGTCCTTGTGTTGTGGTGCCAAATGATGCTCTGAATCAGTCACAAATTGGTACGGTTATTGTGTGTCCATTAACAACTAATTTGAGAGTGTGATAATTTTTGCTTATGGAATCGTGAAATGCTTATCAGGCAAGACTTTTAGTGCTATTTGGCGGAATAAACTATCAGTATAGACCTCGTTTCCACACAGAAACCAGAAGAGCCCTATTTATTGGGAATGTTTTATTGAATGAGGGTGAAGGGAATTTACCTGAATCCAGTGTTGTTAATGTTTCACAGGTTTTCACGGTTGATAAGCGTCTTTTAACGGAGTCTATCGGAAGACTTTCTCGGGAAAAAATCAAATTAATTATTCAGGGAATTAAGTTGGTTATTGAACCTCAAGAACTCGAATAATAGGGTGTTATAAAATATAAAATTATAAAAAAAGCGATCAAGCTACCGCTCAAATAATTGCCCAAAGATATCTAGCCGCTAGTCCCTGTTTAGAAACCTTGCTAAAACTTCCAGAATTGTGTGATAATTTTTGCTTATGGAACCCTGAAGTGCTTATTGGGCAAAACTTTTAGGACTATTTTGCGGAAGAAACTATCGGTATAGACCTCGTTTCCACACAGAAACCAGAAGAGCCGGTTATCATTATGCTACTCACCTAATTAGTCTCAATTTTGATCCTAATTTTTATCGGTCTATTCAAGTCAATTCCGATACAGATTATCTGCTGCTTCGCCTACGGCAAACTCACGATATCTGGCATATAGTAACGGGTTTTGGTGTTGATGTTATGGGAGAATTGCAACTGAAAGCTTTTGAATTAAGTCAAAGTCGTCGCCCTCTAGCTATTGTCCTACTTTTAGGGGGATTATTCGGAGCTTTATTTTCTTCCCCACTTTCCTTAGGCTCTCTCTGGGAAGAGATTGTCATCGCCTATAATTTGGGCAAAAATACTCGACCTTTTTTAGCGCAAAAATGGGAACTAGCTTGGGAGAAATCCTTGCTAGTTTGGCGGCAAGAATTGGCGATTGTCCACTCGAACCTAGAAAATTAATTTTGCTGGACTACTTAAGTAAGTGGTTATAATTAAGTTGAAGATAGATTTTGTCTTTGATCCCCCCTGCCCCCCTTAATAAGGGGGGTGCCGATAGGCGGGGGGATCCCCCCTTAATCCTAGGGTTGATTCATAGTAGGGTTGATTCATGAATCAACCCTACGATTAAGGGGGGAAATCTGATAATTTTTAACGCCTACCTACTTAAAATAATCGACTAACCCGAATAAATCCCGATTAATCGGACAAAATAAGGCAATTTGCCGATTCAGGGGCCAGAGGACAGAAAAATTGTCAGACAATCGGGAAAAAGTGACGGAGGAAAAATTTTTCCGAACAGGAGTAGCAAAAAAATCCCAGTCCGGGTAAAATTGATTATCGATCGATTGTGTGAGGAGTCCGATCCCCATGACCAATAAACACACAGCAAGACTGCTGGGCAGTTACCTGCAGCGCCTGCCTGCCCATAGTTGGCTCGTCCTAGTTTTTTGGGCTTTGATTATTGCTCCAGTCCAAGCTGCTGTCGAGTTACGCATTGCTATCAGTAAAGGTGTTAGCGCCGTCTCCGTGGGCAGTTCCACCGATGCTGTGGTGAAAGATGGGGCTGGCAGAGTCCTAGGAGAATTGACCGCCATGAATGCCCTCAATGCTAATCCCAGAGGAAAAGCGGTGGGTTTGGCCGATTGGCAGGCCAGTCAATTGATCATCGAACCGGAGAATGATGGTTACGTCTGGATTAATGATCGCTGGTATCGAGGACGAACAAGGATCATTCGGCAGGGTTCTGGGGTGACAGCCCTAAATTTAGTCGATTTAGAGGAATATCTCTATAGTGTAGTCGGTGCGGAGGCGATTCCCTCCTGGCCGCAAGAGGCCTTAAAAGCCCAATCTGTGGCGGCGCGCACCTATGCTCTCTACCAAATGAATACTTCTGGTAATCGCATCTACGATCTCGATACTACCACCCGCACCCAAGTTTATAAGGGTCTAGAAAGCGAGTTTACTAGCACCCATGAGGCAGTTAATGCCACCGCCGGACAAATTATGAGTTTCAACGGCAAACCGATTCTAGCGGTGTTTCACTCCTCCTCCGGGGGTCATACGGAAAATGTCGAAGATGTTTGGAATTCCCCCTTACCCTACCTGCGCGGTGTCGTCGATTACGATCAAGTCGCCCCGGTATTTCAATGGTCAAAAAACTTTAGTGCCAGGGAATTAGGCCGTTTAATCGGTGGTGTCGGTCGCGTGCGATCGCTATCTCCCGAAAGGATCACTCCCCACGGACGGGTGATTAGAATGCGTATAGTGGGCGATCAAGGCTCTAAATTAATCTCTGATACCCAATTACGGCGAATACTCGAGCTGCGTAGTACCCTATTCACGATTTCAGCTAATAACGGTACTTTTGCCATCAATGGTCGCGGTTTCGGTCATGGGATCGGTTTAAGTCAATGGGGTGCTTTTTCCCTCGCTGACCAAGGGGTGACTTATGATCGCATTCTCAGCCATTATTATCAAAATGCTCGTTTAACTGAAATGCCCAATTAAAAAGGCTGTCAGCCATTTCCAGTGAACAGTGAACAGTAAAGAGTGAACTGATAACAAGGATTGAATCTAAAACCTAATTGGTTAGGCTAAGTAGGGAGGCACAATTATTTGTGGGATGGGTTAGCGGTAGCGTAACATGAGCGGGCGTTGGGTTTCATGCTTCAACCCAACCTACGTTCATCTAATCACTGATCACTGATCACTGATAACTGATTATGAGATAATGTCTGATCTCACTTGTAATTTTTGACTTGCATGACCATCGTTACCGAAGCCTTAACCGAGTTGGAACCAGTCATAAAAACTACCTTTACCGTCGAGGAAATTCGCCAACTACTGCCCCATCGTTATCCCTTTGCCCTAGTTGATCGGATTATTGACTATGTACCAGGTAAAAAAGCCGTTGGCCTAAAAAATGTCACGATCAACGAGCCTTTTTTTCCCGGTCATATTCCCAGTCGTCCCTTGATGCCGGGGGTGTTAATTGTTGAATCTATGGCCCAAGTGGGGGGGGTGATTTTGACCCAATTACCCGGGATGAAAGGGAAATTTTTTGCCTTCGCTGGCATTGATAAAACCCGTTTTCGTCGTCCTGTGGTGCCGGGGGATCAATTAATCATGACGGTGGAATTATTATCCTTCAAGATGAATAAAATTGCTAAAATGCAAGGGGAAGCAAGAGTCGATGGGCAATTGGCCGCCCAGGGCGAAATGATGTTTTCCGTCTTTGATTGACCTATGAATTTTGATCGAGATCGTCTCCGACAAGAACTAAATTTATTTGCTATTCTAGGGGCTTTTATCACCAATATTTTCGCTAATATTTTCCCTCTTAAGGGCGAAAATATCGGGGCTATCTCGAATACAGTTTTTCAAGATGTCTTAATTATTCCCGCTAATTATGCTTTTGCGATCTGGGGATTAATTTATCTGGGTTTAATTAGTCTGGGAATTTACCAAGCTTTGGCTTTTAATAAAACTGAACCGCGTTTGCGTCGGTTAGGCTACGAATTAGCCATCGCTAGTGCTTGTCAGATTCTCTGGGTAATTTTCTTTCAATTGCGTTTTTTTACCCTGTCTTTACTGGCAATGCTAGGCATTTTATTTTCTCTCATCCAGCTTTATCTTCGCTTAGAAATTAATCGCTTGATTGTCAATCGTAAACAGGGTTTATTAGTTAATGCTCCTATTAGTATTTATTTCGCTTGGATTAGCGTAGCCACAATTGTCAACGTCGCTTCGGTGCTAGATTGGATCGACTGGCAGCGATGGGGTCTAACTGACCAAATCTGGACGGTAATAATCCTAGTTATCGGGGCGATAATCGCGATTTTAGTCGGTTTAAAAAGAAAAGATCGGGCTTTTATCGGGGTGTTTATCTGGGCTTTTTTGGCGATCGCTGTTAAACAGATTTCTCTGCCTCTAATTGCGATAACAGCGATTATATTAGCGATTACCCTAACTTTTCTAGTTTTTCGTGGCAATTTTCGTCCTCTGAGTCGTTAAGATGCGGGATCACAGCGAATTTCGACGATAAAGCCATCGGGATCGTAGAAGTAAACCCCTCTCCCAGTCGGCCGGGTCACGGGTCCACTAGCAATAGTAATTCCCTGACTTTGTAGCACTTCTAGGGCAAAATCGAAGCATTCCGGGGCAATATCGAAGGCTAAATGATTGGCACGGGTAAAAGCGATTTCGGGATTGTCGTCGGGAGGGTTTAAATCTGGTTCCCAAAATAGGTCAATTACTTTACCATCGGGGGTGATAAAATTGGCCACTTTTCCTTGGGCAACTAATTCTTTTAAGGTACTGGGAATTTTTTCGCCCACTAATTCCTCTAATCCTAATATTTCCCCATAAAAATGACGAGAAGCCTCCATATCTTTGACGTTGAAAGCGATATGATGGACTTTTCGCAGTTGACCGATTTTGAGTTTTTTCGTGGTTACGGAAGGGCTAATAGTCATTTTAGTTATCATTTATCAGTAAAGGATTGGGGGATTTTTCAGTGAACAGTAATCAGTAATCAGTGAAAAGACAGCACTATTAATGTCATTTAATACTCCTCATTTAATACCGCTAACTGATAACTGATAACTGATAACTGATAACTGATCAGGCTGGCGACTTAAGAGTTAATTTTTTGCAATAATTGTCGAATGGATTCTGCATCTTGAGCGTTGGGTAGGAGGGCAAGATAGAAGCCTAAATCCTGTTGCGCTTGGCTGAGTTGTCCAATTTGATAGTAAACTAAACCTCGATCGCGCAGCTCTAGGGGATGATTAGGAATGAGCAAAAGTAGTAGATCTATTGTCCGAATTGTCTGAGACCATTGTTGACGATTCAGGTAAATATATTTTAAATTAGTCAACAAACGTAATAAAATTTGCTGATTGGTAGCAATATTGAGAAAATGTTCTTCTAATTTAACTGGCTGTTGATAAACTTGACTTAATCTTTCTTGACAGTCCTGTTTAAATAGGATTTCACCACCGTGAAAGGGATCGACAAAAATTTCCACTTCCTCGAAATCGGGACGGATAATAAAATGGCCGGGCATACCAATTCCTACCATGGGAAAATCGATCTGTTTGGCAATCTCTAAATAGATAATCGAGAGAGTGAGTGGGATACCCGTGCGGCGATCAATTACGTCATTTAAGTAGCTATTGCGGGGGTCATAGTATTCTTGGTTATTACCAGTAAATTGTAAATCTTCAAACAAATATTGATTGATAACCTTGACTATTTTTAAAGGATATAATCTATCGGGTAGGCGTTTTTTTACCTCGTCAGCCATTAAATTTATTCTATTTAAATAGTGATCAATTTTGAGACGGGGATATTCAAAATTGGCTATTTGTAGGGCTGCCCGAGCTAGATTTATCTCAGGGTCAGGATGTTGAATTGTTTCGATGAAAGCTTGGTATAAGAGTTCAAGGGTCATTAGAAAAGGGTATTAATCAGATTATCAACTATTTTAACCGATCCTTCCGGTTTTATGGCCTCTCTTTTCTGATCACCATTAAAGATTCATCGGTTTAGACGAGCTTTCCCTGGAGGAGTAACGAGAAATCTGGTCAATATCTAGATTAACCACCGCTTTTTCTAAAGGGATCGTGCGACAATTTTTATTTTGAGCCTGCACTTGATAAACTAATTGATTTGTCCAATCTAAAGCAGTTAACCAACCACTTTGAGGATGATAAACCCCAGTTTCAATGTCTAGCCAACCGCTGCCGCGAGCTAGTTGCCCCGGTTTGACATCGGGAAAGGTAAAGGTTAAAGTATGACCTGTGATAATTAGTTTATCCTTGAAATAGGGTTGGGTCATGGTATGAAATTCATTTCTAATCCAACAAAACTGCTCGTTTGTTTGCTGTTCAAGGGGATATTCTGGGTGTACTCCTGCGTGAACTAACCAAATATCTCCTAGGTCTAAATAAGCGGGTAGGGATTGGAACCAATTGATATGTTCGGCGGGTATATTGTTATTATAACTTAGTAGTGTCGCCGCCCCGCCACTCTCAATCCAGCCGTTGAACCATTTTTCAGAAACTTCTTTTCCCGTCAGAGCTTTTAAGAGCATATATTCATGATTTCCTAGGAGACATTGGTAGTTATTTTTGATGACAAAATCCACCACTTCCAAGCTCTGCTGTCCTCGATCGATTAAATCTCCCAGAAAATAAACCTCATCCTCACTATCGGGAGCAACTCGGTTTAATAGTCGCAAAAGTGTCTGAAAACTGCCATGCACATCTCCGATAATAATACGACGCGGTTCTTGAGTCTGTTTCTCTATTTTTTTAAAAAACACACACCCCTCTCTAATTGCTGAGATTGCTACTCTTTTATCGCTAAAAAAGCAGTTTTTATAAGGTCTTAATTTTATTATAGGACAAAGCTTTCCCTCTGACAGTCACTGGTTTTGGGGAACGCCGGAACTGCGGGAGAAAGGCTGTAAGTAGGTGGGTGGAATTAAATATAAGATGAACTTAGGTTGGGTTGAAGCATGAAACCCAACTACCGCATGGGTTACGCTACCGCTAACCCATCCTACAAATAATTGTGCCTCCCTACTTAATTGTTTTGTAAAGTATTTTTGCAATCTCTGGGCAGGGAGCGGACAGGTTATGGTATTATTTTTTTATGATCAGTTTTTATATAATTGGATGTCAGCAACTATGAACTAACGCACAGATTACCATTATATAAAAAAGTATCTCACAAAAATGCTCCCTTGTCAAGCATGATCAAAAAAAAAGTTTTTTTTGAGATTATAATAAAAAAAAAATTAGTTTTCTGCTGCTATGATAACCCTAATTAACGCTAGAATTCCCGCCTATCAGGATCGACAACAAATAGAGATAAATGCTGCGGGAAAGATCGAGAGAATCACGGAGATGGGGGGAAGGAAAAAAGGGGAAAAGATTATCGATATGGAAGGGGATTGGCTATCGTTAGGAGGAGTAGATTTACAGATCAACGGAGGATTAGGATTAGCATTTCCCGACTTAGAAATAACAGATCTAGAAAAATTAGATAAGATTAGCGATTATCTGGGGAATCAAGGAATTGATGGTTATCTTCCCACCCTAGTCACCACGTCCGTGGAGAAATTTCAAAAATCCCTCTCAGTAATTGCCAAATATATCGAGAAACAGAAACAGGAAAATCGAGCGAGCGCGCAGGTTTTAGGAGTACATTTAGAGGGACCATTTTTAAACTATGAAAAAAGGGGGGCGCATCCGGGACAATATCTTTTAAACCCAAGTATAGAAACAGTAGATAAAATCTTTGGGGACTACTTATTGATCGTAAAAATTATCACCTTAGCCCCCGAATTAGATAGTAGCGGTACTGTAATTAAATACCTAAGCGATCGAGGGATTACCGTCAGTTTAGGACATTCGCAAGCGAGTCAAGAAATAGCCAAAAAAGCCTTTTTACAGGGGGCAAAAATGGTTACTCATGCCTTCAATGCCATGCCTCCTTTACACCATCGTCAACCGGGGTTATTAGGGGAAGCAATTATCAATTGCGATGTCTATTGTGGGTTAATTGCCGATGGTCAACACATCCATCCAACCATGATAGAATTATTACTAAAAGCCAGTAATTATCATCGAGGAATTTTCTTAGTTAGTGATGCTTTAGCGCCGATTGGTTTGGGGGATGGTGTCTATCCTTGGGACGAGAGAGAAATTGAAGTTAAACAGGGAACAGCAAGACTTTTTGACGGTACTTTAGCGGGAACAACCTTACCCTTATTACAAGGAGTAGCCAATTTAGTTAACTGGGGAATATGTGATTTAGAAACGGCGATTATTCTAGGCACAGAATCCCCCAGAAAAGCGATCGGATTAGCGGGTTTATCAGTGGGACAACCTGCCAACTTTTTGCGCTGGCAATCGGCATCAAATTGGGAAAGATTGGATTTCCGTCAGCATTTTGGACTCTAACTGTTGAATGAGGGTATCAAGATCCACTTCGAGGCGATCAAAACATTCAGGAGGGGAAAGATCGGGTTGAAAATAAATCAATTTTACCTGACCATCACCGATAGCGACTATAGCCACTTCTTCCCTGGGATTATAGCGATAAATAATCCCAAGCATCTCTTGAATTTTACAATTAACCTGGCGATTTAATTTCTCTAGGGACTCCCTAGAACAACAGACAAAATGAGGCTGAGGTTTAAGATCAATGCCCAGGGTTTCTTGAGCATCTTCTCCCCATTCCGAGAGTAAACCCCACATTAAACCGGCTAATTCCTGTTGATTTTCTTGCACGAATTGATCTAATTGATAGCGCCATTGATTAGCGGGATCATCGGGTATTGCTTGTTCAAATCTCATCATTAGCCTCTTTTCAGTTATCAGTTATCAGTTATCAGTTATCAGTTGTCAGTGATCAGTCATCAGTGATCAGTGATCAGTCATCAGTTATCCGTTATCCGTTATCCGTTATCCGTTATCAGTCCTTAACAAGGAGGGTGCCGATCCCCCCTGCCCCCCTTGATAAGGGGGGTGCCGATAGGCGGGGGGATCCCCCTTGATAAGGGGGGAATCTGACAATTTTTAACACCTACCTACTTATCGACGGTACTCATCACCGCAATCACCGATTAACTGCAATAAATCCCGGGATTTTTGCAAGACATGATCAATTTTTTGATAGTCTTGGGGAGATAATTGAAAATCGAAAATACGGGCATTTTCCTGGATATGTTCAGCAACTCCCAAACGCACCCCGATAATTGCTCCAGCTACGGCTTTTTGTTCGAGAACGTAACGCACTGCCACATTAGGAATGGTGACGTGATAGGAATCAGCGATCGCTTTAAGAACAGTTAATAATTCTTGGAATAATTGCCAGTTTCCCCAAGCATCGATCATGTTTTTATATTTCCGTAAACTAGCGGTATTGAGACTCATGGGATTGGGTTCAGGATGACCGAGATATTTTGCCCCTAATAAGCCTCCTGCTAGAGTACCATAGGCCAGTAGATAGATGTTATGTTCTTGGCAAAATTGTGCCATTTTGACGAGGGGACGGCGATCAATTAGGGAAAACTGGACTTGATTGGAGACTATTTTAATCCCGGTGCTGAGAATAATTTTTAAATGTTCCGTGTCGAAATTAGTCAAGGCTAGGTGTTTAATTTTGCCTTCCTGTTGTAATTCTCCTAAAAAATATAAGGCATCTAGATAATTGTTATCGCGATAATCCCACCAGTGAAACTGCAATAAATCGAGACTATCCACATCCATGCGACGTAGGGAAATAGCGATATTTTTTGCGACTATTTCCTTAGTCATTTTACCCGGACGGGGAACCCATTTAGTGAAAGCTTGCAGATTATTTAAAGCATCAATGCCCCTTTGGGCGACTAATTGACGACGAAATTCACCGATAAAATCTTCGGCTGGACCGTAATGATCGGCCAGATCCCAAGTGGTGAAACCGGCATCTAGATAGGAGAACATACTAGGGATCGCTTTTTGGGGTGCGATCGAACCATGGGCGCCTGAAACCTGCCACATTCCGTTCAAAATACGGCAAATTTCCAGATCGGGGGTAAACTGTAAGCGACGAGATTCGGACATGGGGACTTTTCAGTGTTGCCAAAGGCACGGCGTAGCCGTCCAGTAAACAGTAAACAGTAATCAGTGAAAAGACAGCAGAAAACTGCCATTGAATACTGCTCACTTAATATTCTATTCTCCTACTGACCACTAATCACCGATTACTGATTCAAGACAGATCGATCGTCCCTGTCTGGAAAAACGCAGTCAAGGGGAAGACTTTCGGAAAAATCTCCCCCTGTTTAGGTTTTTGCTGCTCAATTTTTGCCCGGTTAATATTCCACTTCCAATCGCGCTGCGGTGACAGCATCAAAAGCGAAAGCGAGAACTATAGGCATAGGACAAGCGAGGATGACACAGAGAATTAAAGCTGTCACAGTCAATCCAATCGCCATTCCTAACCAAAGTTTTTCGGCAGGGGATAGACCTTTTTGACGCTTAATATTTTGTAACACTTTGGTGGGAATTGGTTCTGGCATGACGGCATTGGGAGGGAATGCCCAATAATTACTGTAGCGTTCGAGAAATAGCTCTGTCCAGCCGTTTTCTTGACACCATTCTTGAATCCATGGTTCGTGAAAGTGTTTCATTGCTTCCCTGTTGACTTTTTCTGGTGATTACTTTAAACATCTCTTGATGCGAACTTCATCCTAGCAAAGCTATCTTAAGGGTCGATCGGATTCAATAAAACTTAATATATGAGTAGTCGGTGGGTAAAATGTATTCTAAGATACAGTGCCAGCGAACGACCAGAACGAACCACAAAGACACAAAGGACACAAAGATCGATCGCTCCTATATAAGTTAAACCGATCACACAAAAGGAAATAATTGTTAAAAAATTTCGGTTCTTGATTCGGTACAGATTGCCTGTAATTTTTGGTCCCAAGTATCGAGGGGAAGGGTATCGAGATAGGCAAAGTCAAAGACAATCCCGATCGAGGGGATAGCTTGCCATTCGGGGGAATGTAGGAGACGATCAAAATAACCTCCCCCGTAACCTAAGCGATAACCTTGGCGATCGCAAGCGACGGCGGGAATTAACAGTAAGTCCACTTCGGCAGGTAAAATGAGAGGAGCGATCGCTGTTGGTTCATAGATGCCATAACGATTTAATTCTAGGGGATCGTCGGCAGTCCAACAGTGCCAAGTCAGGCTATCTCCGTCACAACGGGGAAAACCCCAGCGATGGTGTTGACAAAATAAGGAACTTAAATCCGGCTCTTGACGATAACTGAAGTAAGCGAGAATGGTTTTAGCGTGTTGAAAGAGGGGTAAAGATTGTAAATTTTTGCAAAGTTGCTGACTATTTTCTTGCCAAATATGCTTAGTAAGCGATCGTCTTTGGGCAATTAGTTGTTTGCGTAATTGGGCTTTTTTGGTAGCAGAATTCATAAAATAAAGATAAATAGGAGAGTAAGTAGCTGGTTATAATTAAATTGAAGATGGATCCCCCCTTAATCCTAGGGTTGATTCATTTAAATTAAGTATAGCTAATTTTGAGTCAATAAATTTGACTGAAGATTCTCAATTTTATCTTTCTCTAACCAAAAGAGTTAGTCACAATAACTAATATTTAAT
>NZ_SFBV01000153.1:0-4824 GCF_007095585.1 Microcystis sp. M_OC_Ca_00000000_C217Col | reverse complement strand
ACAAATATGATTTTGTTTACCTTGTTTATTGATGCCATTTTTACGGATATGGGTAGATTTACATTCAGGGCATTGCATTTTGATTTCCTCCATTCATATCTCTATTATGCAACGCCAAATTTTCAATGTGACACTTTAGGGTGCGGAATGTGGGTAAAAAGATTGTATCCGTCAATAACATCTTGACAGACCACTTAGTTTGATGATCTAAAATTTGAGTGTTGTTGCATCAACTTAAGGTAGAACATTCATTCTTGTATTTTGTGATTGCGATCGCTAATTGAACGTGAAGTTTATGACTGGCTTTAAAAGCCATGTAATGAGCGGTGGGAATAGTTCCCAGTAAACTCAAATCACCAATTAAGTCCAATAATTTATGTCTTGCTGGCTCATTATCAAAGCGTAAAGGAGGATTTAACCATTGATTTTGATCGCAGACTAAAGCATTTTCTAAACTGCCTCCTTTAATTAAACCAGCCTTTTGTAAATATTCAATTTGATCGGCAAAACCGAAAGTCCGGGCTGATGCGATCGCTTGACTAAAACTTTCCCGATCAGGACTCCAACTATACCATTGATTACCGATCGGTTTATAGGTAAAATCGATGCCGTAGGTAAAACGTAATTCAGGGGAAGGAATCGCCGCCACAAAAGCATCTCCTTCGTACAACCAAATCGGTTGAGAAATAGTTAAATCTGATGGAGAAAAAGAGTTATCTAAACCAGCATTTTCGATCGCTTCTACCCAGATTTTGGCCGAACCATCAAGGAGGGGAATTTCCGCACCATCCACCTCAATGCGAGCATCCTCTACCCCCAAAGCGGTTAAGGCTGCCAATAAATGCTCAACGGTTCTAACCTTTGCTTCTCCTCGTCTCAATTCCGTTGATAAAGTTGTTTGGTAAACCGAAGAAACTAGAGCGGGAATAATCGGTTGATTGGCTAAATCTCTGCGGACAAAATAACGTCCTTCCCCCGGATTTGCCCCACAGACGCGCACCCTTGTTATCTCCCCCGAATGCAGTCCAATTCCCGATAATTCAAATTGTTTAGCGATAGTAGAAACCATAATTATTAAGTAATAAAGCTTTGATCCGTGAACAGCAAAAATAACTAAATTTATCGATAACTGATAACTGATAACTGATAACTGATTAGAATCGTTCCCCGATACCGAAATGGAGACGAGAACCACCATCGACATTAAAACCGAAGTCAACCCGAATTTGGCCGACGGGAGATTGTACCCGAACACCCAAACCGTAACCGAGACCGATACCGGGTAAATCCCGAACAATCCCGGGTTGACCGGGGACATCGCCTTGGGAACCAATAGTAGTGCCGAAATCGACAAATAACGCCCCCCCGATAATTGCGACAATGGGAAAACGATATTCGGCCGTCGCTTGGAAATAACTGCGACCGCTACCCACTTCTCCCTCGGCGTAACCCCGTACAGAGTTACTACCCCCCACAATAAAAGCATCGTAGGGGGGTAAATCGCCTAATACTGTCCCTGCTTGCACATTAAAAGCGAGGGATTGCTGACCTTTAAAAATATCGGTTTCAAAGAGATTAAAGGAATTAATAAACCGAACGGGGATAAAGTAACTATAACTACCCCGAACACGAGTGCCGAAAATACTGCCAGAACCGACCGGAATAGTTTGTTCTAAACCTAGACGCAGGAAAGAGCCACTGGTGGGCTGCAGGGGATTGTCGCGAAAATCTCGAATAGCGCCAATATTTAGGGAAAGTAGATCATCGATCCCAGAGGAACTAAAAGCCAGTTGTTGACTGCCAAAACCATTGAGAGGTGCAGACAGGGGGGAGATGTCACCATTGGCATTTTGCACCTGTACCTGTTGATAGTTAAAGCCTAGGGAAACCACCCATTTTGGTTTCGTAAACACATCGGGGGCCAAAGGACGGACAAAAGTAATACCACCACCCGTCCGGACGATACGGGGACTATCATTATCGTTAAGCGTCCGAATCGAGGAATTCTCCCCATCATAAACCAGAGAAATCGACTGTCGCCGGAAAACGTTCACCGTGTAGGAAGTGCGGAAATTATCCTTGGCAATCCAAGGATCGGAAAAACTCAGATCAAATAAAAATTCCCGTTCCCCTAACTGGACTTCTGCCCCTAAAGTTTGATTATTACCGCCAAAATTGCGCTGTTGATAGCTTACAGTGCCGAATAAGCCCGCATTCGAGCTAATACCACCCCCAGCAGCCAGGGAACCAGTATTACCTTCCACCACATCGACGTTAACAATCACCTCCCTTGGGTCGCTGCCGGGGGAAAAAGACAGACGCACATCCTCGAATAAACCGAGACCGAAAACACGCTGTAAATCCTGTTGGGCGGTATTGCGGTTGAAAATATCCCCCGCTTTTAGGCGCATTTCCCTAGTAATGATAAATTCTCTGGTTTTACCCTTGACTGGTTCCTGTTCGACGTTAAAGTAGCGTACTTGAATTTTTTCGATTAAACCTTCGGAAATGACCAAAATCACCCTACCATCGGGAGTGACTTGCGGCGCACCGATTACCTGGGCCAGATCATAGCCGTTTTTACTGTACCAGTCATTGATTTTTTTTACCCCCGCCTGTAATTCCCGTAAATTCAGGGTTTTGCCGTATTGACTAGCGAAAATTTCCTCGACCACCCCGGCAGGTAAAATCGATTTGTCCATGGTTTCCGGGGCAATTTGAATCTGTACACCCTGAAAAACGGGGTTAGGTTGCACCTCAAAGGTGACTCGCACCCCTAGGGGCGTATCTTGGGGAACTGCCCGCACATCGGCAAAAAAGCCCGTGGCAAAAACGGCGTTAATATCTTCTTGTAATTGCGATCGAGTCGTGCTTCGTCCTGGTCGGGTGCGAATGGTATTATAAACTAGATTTTCTAATTCTCGATCGGACCCCTGTACTACCACTTCGGACACCAAAACTCGCGACTCCTCCGCCGGCACCGGTGGGGCTGTTGTGGGAGTTTCTGCAGGGCTTGGGGTTTCCGTCGGGGTTTCCGTCGGTGCTGCCACGGGTGGCGTAGTTTCTCCCGTCGCAGGAGGCGACTGTACTATCTGCTCGATGCGGGGAAAAACCATTTCTTGCGGTTCTTCTTCGGCCATTACCGTCCCGTGAAATAATCCGAAAATAGCCAGCAGCAGAGCCAGCGAGGAATATCGCCCCGAAAAATTGAGATTTTTAAGCACTTCCACACACCCAGTAACACCATTATGGTTTTTTTGTTTTCTCTGCCCGAGAAATTTAACGAACGTTAAAACTCTAGCAGATTGCTTACTCTCAGTAAATCCCAGCTTGACCGGTGACTCAAGAGATACTGCATCAGGTCTGATATGGGTCAGCCGTCAGCATTAAGTTTTTATCTTGCCATATCTTAGCTTTTTCTGGTTTGGCTCTATTCCAATTCACCCTCTGGGATTATTGCCAACTCGGTTGGCGCACAATTAAATACATATCTTCCTAACTCACCAAAATTAAAAACAATTAAGTTTATTCTTGTGGGAATCCCCCAGCTTTTTACATCCGGGCAGATGTCAACGTCTCGTTTTTAATAACTGTACCAGTTGCGAGACCTGTTGGCGATTGAACATTTGCAGCAGGGTACTAGCTACTAATTCCGGTTCTAGGGTAATTAGGATTTGTGGTAATTTGGCGGCGGCTAATAATTGCAATTCCTGACTGACGGTGATTTCTTCCCCTCGACCCCATTCTAGTAAATCACCGGCTTGTTTTAATTCTTTAATAATAACCGGGGCGAGAGTGCGGTAGGAATGTTTGGGGTTAGCCAGGGCTGATTCGGCATTTTCAACTAAATATTGCCACTTTTGCTGTTCTGAAGCCAATTGAGACAGAGATAAAGTTAACTTTTGTAATTGCTGACGGGAAGCACTGGTTTCTTCCTGTTTGAACAGTTGTAACATCTGTTTGAGGATATCTCTGACGCGGATGGAGATAGAAGACGCTGTCGCAACAGCTGGGGTAAATTTTTGGGGGTCGAGAAGATAGTTAAGATGGGCCTGTAATTCGGCAAAAGTTGGTTCACCTTTTTTAAGGATAGCGTTAGCTTCCTCGGCTTGCAAACCTAATGGACCGGACAGCTTATCGATCAATATCTGAAGCAGATCATAACCCTTGAGGAACAAAGATTCTAATTTTTTATCCACTTGTATGGGATTTTCTTTCAGTATTTTAAAAGCATCCTCAAGACGGTGAGCAGTTTTTTGGATACTGCCATAACCTAACATGGCCGCTCCCCCCTTAATGGAATGGGCGGCACGAAACATCTCGTTCATCTGTTCAGTATTGTTCACGAGATTGCCTAAGTCTAAAATCCCCTGTTCCAAAGTTTCCAGGTGTTCTTTGGCTTCTTCGATGAAATAGCCGAGAATTTTCTGAGCGTTAGCGGAGTCCAAGGTCTTATCCCCCTTATCACGATGCTGTCTAGTCCTAGATTGCCCAGTTTTTCAGGAAATATATCAGTTATGGGGCAATGGCTAGGAAAACTGGCCCAGACGGACACAAGCTAAGTTCAAAAGCCTGCCCACAAGGGTTCTCAGCTTCTCTTGCTTAAAATAGATCGATACAACGGCAGGCAAAAAGCTAAGAAAAGAATCGGGGATGGGAGCAAGCTGACTAGAAATTATTCTTGATAAGAGGAAACTGAGTTGTTGACTATACTTTGCACGGCTACAACTTGCATTTTTTACTCAAGGACAATAATATAGTTTAAGAGTCATAATTAGAAGCAAAGCACTCATTAAAAACATGATTAACCTAGAATTCACGGAA
>NZ_SFBV01000152.1:0-4402 GCF_007095585.1 Microcystis sp. M_OC_Ca_00000000_C217Col | reverse complement strand
CTTCCGTGAATTCTAGGTTAATCATGTTTTTAATGAGTGCTTTGCTTCTAATTATGACTCTTAAACTATATTATTGTCCTTGAGTAAAAAATGCAAGTTGTAGCCGTGCAAAGTATAGTAAATAGCGGGCCGCTTCTGGTGCTTGGGTTTCTTCCACAGTAGTGAGTACCATCAGGGCAACCCCTAGGGGTAACTGCTGAATTTCCCCTAATTCTTTCAGATAAATTCGATGCACCTGATTACAATTGAGGAGCGCTCGGTAGGGATGGGTGTTACTTTGTTCTAGACTACGGGTGGGATAGATGACAACAATGTGCCAATCGGTAAATCGTTCTCGCTGGCGATAAAAATACAAAAATGATTCGCCGAAAACCCGTTCATAGAGTCGTTCGTCTTTTTGAAATTGCACTTCGCAAAAATAGATCACCCCGCTACTATCATTATCGGGTGGCAGGAATACGCCATCGATCTCAAATTTGGGTTCTTTGACGGCTACGGAGTCAAATCGGTATTCGGTGGCATTAGCAGGTGGGTTTTCCAGTAAATCGAAGAGAAGGGAGGGGGATTGTTGGAAAAGCCGGTAAAATATCGAGTCTCGTTTCATGATGATCGGGATTGCACCATAGCTCTTTCCCGATCTTCCCATAAAACCCCCAAAAAAAGAGAGAGGAAACCCGTACCTCCTCTCCCTTGAGACATTATTTTCCAGCTTTGCGGACAGCACCCCTGATTTATTCTCCCCTTTGACTCTTGCATGAGTGCCTGAGTGCCTCTCCTAACCAAGAAATTAAGGTTCTTCGGTTTGTCTGCAATTTTTGTCAATTGTTTGCGATCTAGAGTGAACTAATCAATTAAATCCCTTACCAGATAAGGATTTAGTCGATTTATGCCCCCCTATCGAACCATACCAAGTCCCGAAGAGCCGAAATTAATCAGGTTGATGACATTAAAGAAAGCCTTGAGCCGAGTTTTGATGAAGTGCTTTGAGAAACTGCACAAAAACAACGAAATCTAAAACCGTAATTTTCTGTTAGAATTGGCAGTAATTAAACACCACGCTTGTAGGAGCTATGGTTAACCTCACCTATAACAAAAATCGACCTCTTCCTAGCGCCGAAGAATTGCCCTCTTCCGATGAAACTCCAGTGGACAATCAGTTACAGAATGATCTTCCCAACCTACTGCTAAATTTATTAGCCTTAATTTGGTCTGGTCGAGATGATTGGTATTTTGGGGTAGATATGGCTGTTTATTATAATCCAGACGAACCAGCTTTTGTCCCCGATGGTTTCTTAGCAGTTGGAGTCAACCATGATACGGGAGAAAGAGGTCGGTTAAGCTATATTTTGTGGGGAGAAAAGTATATCTTGCCGATTTTGTTTTTAGAGGTAATTTCCGAGAAATATAATAGTGAATATGGCAGAAGAGGAAGATTTAAAAACCGACAAAGATTAGAAGTATATAAATTAATCTCAGGAAAATATCAACTTCTAGAGAGTGAGAATAATCGAGTTTGGTTGCCAGAAATTGGCTTGGCGCTGGGTTACGAAAAAGGAGAACATATTGCCTGGTATCGGGAATGGTTATACTGGTATGACCAGTCGGGAAATCGCTATCTAACGGCTGAGGAAAGAGCGATGAACGCAGAGGCGATCGCTGCTCAAGAACGGCTGGCGAAACAAGAGGCTGAGGCGATCGCTGCTCAAGAACGCTTGGCGAAACAAGAGGCTGAACAAAAAGCCATCCGGCTGGCTGAAAGGCTCAGAGCGCTTGGAATTAACCCCGATGAAGTATGAAGTGTAAGGTCTGACTTCTCCAAGGTATCGAAAAACCAAAAAAAGAGAGAGGAAACCTGTATTCTAGAAAACGGGTTTCTTTGAGAAACGCGTTTTCTATGGCGCTTAAGTGTCGGTGCCGCCCCCAGTAAGCCTAACAGCACTCCCTAGCACTAAACCGCTAAGTGTGATACAAACAAAAAAGCTGGGCGTGGATTCTGGAACACTGACTGGATGCGAAGGCACTGTCAGTCACCCTGGCATTTTAGGGCGACCTACAATCGCCTTCCGGGCAGCGACTGTAGCAGTAGAATCGATCGCCTTCCAAGTGATCGTACGTGAGAAGCCGAATCTTGCGGTTGTTAAAGCCGAATTGTTGGAGAGCAGGCTTGCTGAAGATTCAAGATTCAGATTCAAGCAGATTGAGGGACTACCACCAAAGCAAGCGGCTTGTGCTGCACCAGCCGTCACCAAAGCCGCAAGAGCGACTCCGGATACAATGCCGAGTTGTCGTATTTTTATCATCTGGGCTTCTTACACCTCTTCATTCACTCTTCTAGGATACACACTTCCCACCCCCGCGTTGTATCAAAAGCTACAATTTAATAAAAATTGATATTCCTCTCCCCCAGGGCTTACGCCCCTTGTATAGTGGAGAAGTGGTAGAGTGTAAGCCTTTTTTTCGAGAGGATTTGCCCCTCACCGGAACCCCAAGAGAGCCATCTGATCACTGATAAACTGTTGACTATCTAAATTACCCGTTAAGACTGCATTAGAGGTAAATATTTCATGAGCCAAACCATCACACCTTCTTCCTTAAAAGCTAGTTTAGCCCCCAATCCCACTAGAGCAGCAACGGTGGACGATGGGGGAAATGTGCTAGGGGAATTTCTGCAAGAAACTCTGGCCATGACTAAACGTCTGTTCATCCAATTACAACGTCGTCCTTCAACCCTAATCGCGGGGGTAATTCAGCCATTTATGTGGCTGATTTTATTTGGAGCTTTATTTTATAATGCCCCCCAGGGTCTATTCGGCAACGATCTCAGTTATGCTAAATTTCTCGCCCCCGGAGTGATTGTCTTTACCGCTTTTTCCGGGGCCTTAAATGCCGGTTTGCCGGTAATGTTCGATCGAGAATTTGGCTTTCTTAACCGTCTCTTGGTAGCACCTTTAACCACTCGTTACTCGATCGTGGCCGCTTCTACCATCTATATTATCGCCCTCAGTTTCATCCAAACCGCCTCGATCGTGGCCGCTAGTGCCTTTTTAGGGGCTGGATGGCCTAGTTTAGCCGGATTAGGTGCGATCGCTTTGATTGTGTTCCTAATCGTTTTGGGGATGACTGCCTTAAGTCTCAGTTTAACCTTTGCTCTCCCCGGACATATCGAATTAATCGCCGTCATTTTCGTCACCAATTTACCGCTTTTATTTGCCAGTACCGCCCTCGCTCCCTTAAACTTTATGGCAGATTGGTTAAAAGTAATCGCTAGTCTCAACCCTCTCACCTATGCGATCGAACCGATCCGTTATATTTATTTCAATCAGCACTGGTCTTTTGATAGCATAGTCTTACAAACCCCTTGGCTTGACCTCACTTTCTTGACAGTTTTAGCCTTGCTCTTAGCTTTTGATCTGCTAATCCTTTTAGCAATTCAGCCCTTACTTCGTCGTCGTTTTGCTTAAATCAGTTACCAGTTACCAGTTATCAGTTATCAGTTACCAGTTATCAGTTATCAGTTACCAGTTATTAGTTTACTGTTCACTGAAAAGCTTGTAAATTTCTCACGACCAAAAACAAGATAATTTTCTGAGGAGTTAGTTAGATTATGAATACTCAAAAAATGTTGATCAAATCGTCTTTATTTCTAGCTACTATTTTATTAGTCGGGACTGATTTTAATCCGCAAGTGTTAGCTCAAAGCTTGAACCCCAGTCAGCCGGATTATCAAAAAAATGAACGTAGTTCCGATGGCAGGGATAGTCTCGGTGGTTTTAATCCTCTAGACTTGATTCATAATAGTAATTTTCGCCGTAGCCGGGACGGATCGGAATTTCAGGAAGACACCCTCAATAATATCAACGACGCGGCCGAGGAGTTTAAACGCAAGCAAAGGGAACAAATAGAAAATCTGCAAAATCCTGCCCCAGAAACCAAATAAAACCCCTTTTTTGAGTAGCTAGACACAATTAATCGCACATAGGTAGGTATTGAAAACTTTCAGATGCCCCCCTTATTAAGGGTAGATCCCCCCGCCTATCGGCACCCCCCTTATCAAGGGTAGATCCCCCCGCCTATCGGCACCCCCCTTATCAAGGGTAGATCCCCCCGCCTATCGGCACCCCCCTTATCAAGCTATCCATTAAATTTGATGAGATAGTTTCCAAGTCTGGCTGATATCATGTTACCTTCGCAGTCCCAACCAAATAGTTTTAACACCTGGTTCACCGTCACCTTTTCTACCTAAAAACCCCCCAAGAGAAGCAATCATTCTGACTGCTTCCCTAAAGGAGGGCGGCTTTTCAGGTGGCGGACCCTTTTTATGAATAGTGGCACACAAAGATTGCCATTCATGTTCTTCCAAAAAACTTTCACAACTCTCCTCTCCGTGTAAGCGTGCTTGATA
>NZ_SFBV01000151.1:0-24257 GCF_007095585.1 Microcystis sp. M_OC_Ca_00000000_C217Col | reverse complement strand
GTCAAAAACTGGTTTGAGCAAGCTCAAGCACATCAATTTGATGGTATTCAATTTAGTTATGATTACCGTCTGGAAAAAGGTCATCATCGCCTCGAAAAACGTTGGTGTTGGGCTGTACCCTTAGAAGCTTTCGGCGGTCTTTATCAACAGGCTCAATGGCAAGGAATTCAAAGTATTATCATAGTTAAACGAGTTCGTCATCCTGGTCATAAAACCACTTGTGAAGTCCAATTTTATCTCAGTTCTCTCCCTGCTGATGCTCAAAAAATAGGTAATGCTATTCGTAAACATTGGAGCATTGAAAATCAGGCTCATTGGATTTTAGATGTTACTTTTAATGAGGATCAATGTCGGATTCGCTCAGGCCACAGCCCTCGTAATTTTGCATTCTTGAGACGAGTAGCACTTAACGCTCTTAACCAAGAATCCACTTACCGACGTAGTCTGGCACAAAAAAGTCAACGGGCGGCCATGGATAATAACTATATGATGGCTGTGCTGAAAGCCTTTTGTCAAGCCTAATTGAGATGCTCTTACCCTGGGTGATTCTGGCAAGAGCATTTGTTCGCTTGACTTGCTGTTCTTACTTATTATACTATAACAGTCCTTGGGCTATCAATTTTTCGAGATACCCAACTATGTAAACAAATATATTATGAATCAAGGCATTGACTATTTTAATCGTGGACATTGGTTAACAGGGATTCAAGAACGCTTAAGTGTAGAAGCTCGCCGTAAGATGTTTGATTTAGCTATGAACAAACTCGATTTACGGGCAGGAGAAAGTATTATTGATATTGGTTCTACTCCAGATGTGGAGAGGATAGACAGTAACTGTATGATTCCCTGGTTTCATGAAGCAGGGTTAACTGTCGCCCTCTCTTCCCCAGAAGACATTTCTTCCCTGAGCCAAGTGTTTCCTTTTGCCAAAATTTTAAGCCCCAATGGATTTCATCGCCCAATTCTTGCTAAGGAGTGTGAGTTTGATGTAGCCACCTCTAGCGCAGTTTTAGAACATTGTGGTTCGACTCATTTACAGGTTGAACATATTCGAGAGTGTGCCAGAGTTGCTAGTAAAATATTCTTAACTACACCCAATCGTTGGCATTGGCTAGAATTTCATACTAAACTTCCCCTAATCCATTGGTTACCTAAATCTTGGCATCGGTTTCTATTAAATATAGTCGGGTTATCCTTCTGGGCTAAGGAAGATAATTTAAACCTACTGGGTAGAGCCGAATTATTAAACTTAGCTAAACAAGCTTTAGGAGACAATTTCAGTATTAGAGTCGAAACCATCTGGGCGCTGGGAATGCCTTCCAATTTAGTATTATTAGCTAGACGTATTAATGACTAATACAGGGTAAGCGCATCTTAACAATCCTTGACAAAATGAACTTTATGTGAGTTGCTTACCCAGAGGTACATTCAGGCATATTTGAGGAGAATTTGCCATCTCAATTGTTAAGCAAAAATCGACCCAATGTTAAGATTTCGTAACTATTCTGATTGACTGGTATCACTTGAAATGCCCACACAGCAAGCAGATCACAAAAGTGGCTAATTATCAATAGCGTTTGAGATGCGCTCACCCTGGTATTAAATGTAAAATACTTGGATAAAACGTCAAGGTAGTTATGCAGACAAAGAACTCGTATTTTTTAGATTTAACTCCTCTAAGAGAATTGATGCTTTCCAGAACCTTCTGGTTCAGTCTCAGCATCGTATTCTCTATTTTGTACAGTATCTTATTCTTACAAATCGCTTTCGGTAGCGAGTACAGCATTCAGGATGACGCACGCCTTAGTATTGTTGACTTCCAGGAAAGAATAGGGCTGACTGGCTAAGGTAAAATTAGGGTTTCGGCTTATCCTGAACTCAGGTTAGTTATGACATGGCAATTCTACAAAACCGCCTAATTTGATAGCTTTTTACGATCTTCTGATCTGCCGCTTCTAGGCTGGTAATTGCGGTTTCTGCCGTCAAAATGTCAGGAATATCAGTTAAACTGGCAGTTTGATCAACCTGTTCATTTCTAGCAAATAAATTGCTCATATCTTGAGAATAATTAGAAGCGATCGATAATAAAGCTCCAGCAAAAATATAGAGAGGTAAAGGTAAAATAAACCCCTTGGCTCACTGATAAAATTCCACCAACAAAAATAACAAAACACAACCCACAATCCAGACTTTCATCGCACTTTTTCCCTATTTTTACGAGAAAAGGTGAGCAAAAAGCCCCCCCTGTATTTAACTAATTCCAGTGAGAATTTATTCAATCACGGGAGCGATTAACTCGCGTCTTTCCCCCGAAATAACTTTCACCTTACCTTCCTCATCGATATCGACCATGGCCGTATCCCCATCAGAAACCCGTCCGGAGAGAATTTCCTCAGCCAGAACATCTTCCAACAGACGCATAATCGCACGACGTAAGGGACAAGCAAGGTATTAAGTTTCCATCACTACTACCCAATCACTAGGAAAAGTAGAGTGCTGATCAAAGCTGTGATCAAGAGGAATCCCCAAATTTTCCAGAGCAATCCTTGCGCTTTGTTGGATTTAAGGGGCCAGAAATACACCCTACTGGCGAGATCCGACTTACTGTACTTTCTACCGGCGAGAGCGGACTTACTGTACTTTTCCTCAGTTAAGCAACTTTGGGATCGAGAAAGACCAATTAAACAACTAACACTGTCGATACGTTCAGCTAAACGAAACCTCAAAAAACTTTTTGGTTCTGCAAAGATGACCACACCACTATTTACACTAGGGTCAAAGACAAGAGAAGTAAATTGAACCAAAATGGAAAGAACAACCAAGCTGCTAATTAACCATCGTTTGAGCCGATTAACCGATAACATCTCTAAGATTAGCAAAGCTATTAAGGGGAGAAGTAGTAGCTGAACTGAGGTAACGTGATAACGAGCAGCCCAAGAACCATCTCCATGCCAGAAATCCAGTTTGCTGGTTAAGATAATATGAAAGATAAGTGCAAAAATTGAGGAAATAAAATATATTCGTATATAAGGTGTTAATTTGTTAAATAAAATAATCCCCAATACTAAACACGGTAAAAGAAAGGGGTCGTAAATAAATATACTTTTAGCTGGTGAGAAGAGAACGCCGAGAATACCAACGTAGGGAGGGTGTATGAGAGGATAATTAGGGGGCAATTCTGGCAACCCTGAAAAGATTGCTCCATTGCGGATTTGCTCCATGAGTAAGGATGTTCCCGTTGTCCAAAAATCCCCAAAGCGTAAGTAATTAAATAATCTACTCATAAAAAAGAAGGGAAATAAGCCGAAGTTCCAGAGTATGGCTGTCTTAAAGATTTGATTCAGCTTGAAATTTTTATAAATTAGACAGCTAATTAGAAACCCAAAAACTGTGAGAGCATAAATGATAGTTGTCGAGCGAATTATAATAGCTGCTCCGATTGCCAATCCACTCAAAAAAACATAAGGTACTTTGTTAGTTTTAATATAAGCTAAAGCACAAGCATAACCTAAAATCACACAAAGTAGGACTGGATTATTTTGTTGAAAAGTTTGTGCATAGTGGAGAACGGTAGTACCTAGCAACCAAATCAAGCTAGCAGATGCCGCAATTTTCTCCTGAAAATCAAATAGTCTAAGTAACCAATAACAAGAGAGAACAACTAATACATTTAGAGGGATAACTACAAGAAAACTAACCGCAAATTCTCGTAATAAATAAGGCTTAATACTAGGAAAAACTTTAGAGAGTTGAGTGCCAATCCAATCTGCGGGCAACATTAATAAAGATTGTCCCATATCATAATGTTCATATCGTTTTCCATCTACTCCTAAAACACCAACACGGTCTAATCGAGAGGAAGGACGATAATTTGGGGGTAAAGAAACCTCCTCAGTTCCTGTCCACAGGGCATGGGCCATTCTTAGCCTAACATCGGTATCTGGAGGTAAGTTGGCAGGATTGATTATTGTTATCCAGAGTAGGGCAATAAGAGCTACTTTTGTGACTGTTTTCATGATCATCTATTTTTAGTATCTGTTTGAAAAGTTATCGGGCGTTGCTGATTTTAAGTATCAATTGTCCTCTCGGCAATTTTTAAAACCTAGCACTAAGGTAACTTGTGGATAGGAGGCACAATTTAGTCTTCATGTCTTGATTCAGCGACACCGCTTTTTACTATCCTCCGCTGCTGCCGCTTCTAGGCTGGTAATTGCGGTTTCTGCCGTCAAAATGTCAGGAATATCACTTAAACTAGCAGTTTGATAAACCTGTTCATTTCTAGCAAATAAATTGCTCATATCTTGAGAATAATTAGAAGCGATCGATAGCAAAGCTCCAGCAAAAATATAGAGAGGTAAAGGTAAAATAAACCCCTTTGCCCACTGATAAAATTCCACCAACAAAAATAACAAAACACAGCCCACAACCCAAACTTTCATCGCACTTTTTTCCCCTATTTTTACGAGAAAAGGTGAGCAAAAAGCCCACCTTTTATTTAACTAATTCCAGTGAGAAGTTATTCAATCACGGGAGCGATTAACTCACGTCTTTCACCGGAAATTACTTTCACCTTACCTTCTTCGTCGATATCGACCATGGCCGTATCGCCATCAGAAACCCGTCCGGAGAGAATTTCCTCAGCCAGAACATCTTCCAACAGACGCATAATCGCACGACGTAAGGGACGAGCGCCATAGGCCGGATTATAACCCTCCTCGATCAAGCGTTCTTTAAACTTATCAGTGACAGACAAAGTAATATTTTGTTCTGTCAGACGTTTAAACACATCCTTGAGCAGGATTTCGGCGATTTCCTTGACTTCTTCCTTATTGAGTTGACGGAAGACAATAATCTCATCAAGACGGTTGAGGAATTCAGGGCGGAAATACTGTTTTAATTCCTCATTAACCAGCGATCGAATGCGATTATACTGGGCCTCGGCCTGATTATCGGCAAACTCGAAACCTAAACCACCGCCACCCTTCTCGATCACCTTAGAACCGATGTTCGAGGTCATGATCAACAGGGTATTTTTAAAGTCCACCGTGCGACCTTTAGCATCGGTCAAACGTCCATCTTCAAGGATTTGCAGAAGCATATTGAAGACATCGGGGTGAGCTTTTTCGATTTCGTCGAATAGCACCACCGTATAAGGACGACGACGCACCGCTTCCGTTAATTGTCCCCCTTCGTTGTAACCAACGTAACCCGGAGGCGAACCGATTAACTTAGAAACCGTGTGCCGTTCCATGTATTCCGACATATCGAGACGGATCATCGCATCTTCGGAACCAAAGAAATAAGCGGCCAGAGCTTTAGTTAACTCGGTTTTACCTACCCCCGTCGGACCGGAGAAGATAAAGGAAGCAATGGGACGGTTGGGATTTTTTAGACCGACGCGAGCGCGACGAATGGCACGGGACACCGCTTTTACTGCGTCCTCTTGACCGATGAGACGCTGATGCAGGGTATCTTCCATGTGCAGCAGTTTCTCGGATTCGGTTTCGGTCAGTTTATTGACGGGAACCCCAGTCCAAGAAGCAACGATGTGAGCGATTTCCTCCGCATCCACAAAGGGTTCATCGTTGCCATCTTCGCCTTTTTTGGTGGAAGCGAGATTCCGGATCTGGGTTTTGATTTCCATTTCCCGATCGCGCAATTCCCCGGCTTTCTCGAAGTCTTGACCGCGCACCGCGTCATCTTTTTGTTTGAGAATTTGCCGCAGTTCTTTATCTAATTCCTTGGCTGCCGGTGGCAATTGGGAATTAATCAAGCGCACTCTCGAACCAGCTTCATCGATTAAATCGATCGCTTTGTCCGGTAAGAAGCGATCGCTAATGTAGCGATCGGACAATTTCGCCGCCGCTTCTAGTGCTTCGTCTAAGATTTTTAATTTGTGGTGCTGTTCGTAGCGTTCCCGGAGACCGTAGAGAATTTCGATCGTTTCTTCTACGGAGGGTTCACCGACCATAACCGGTTGAAAACGTCTTTCTAGAGCCGCATCCCGTTCGATATGTTTGCGATACTCATCCAAGGTCGTCGCCCCGATACATTGCAGTTCTCCCCGGGCCAAAGCCGGTTTGAGAATATTGGCCGCATCGATCGCCCCTTCGGCAGCCCCAGCACCGATGAGAGTGTGAACCTCATCGATCACAAGGATGACGTTACCCGCTTGGCGAATTTCGTCCATGATTTTTTTGAGGCGTTCCTCAAATTCGCCGCGATACTTGGTTCCCGCCACTAACAAGCCGATATCGAGGGTGACAACCCGTTTTTCTTCGAGAATGTCGGGAATATCCTTGTTAGCGATGCGTTGGGCCAATCCTTCTGCGATCGCTGTTTTACCTACCCCCGGTTCCCCGATCAGGACTGGGTTATTTTTGGTACGACGACCGAGAATTTGGATAACGCGCTCGATTTCCTTTTGTCGGCCGACCACGGGATCGAGTTTACCCTCGCCGGCCATTTGGGTGAGATTGGAACCGAATTCATCAAGAGTGGGGGTTTTAGTGCGACCTTGGGAAGATGAACCGGCGGCCACTTCGGCGGTTTCCCCTAACATTCTGATCACTTGGGTGCGAACTTTTGAGAGATCCACCCCGAGATTTTCCAGAACCCTAGCGGCCACACCTTCCCCTTCGCGAATTAGTCCTAAAAGGAGGTGTTCTGTGCCAATATAGTTATGGCCCAGTTGACGGGCTTCTTCGAGGGAGAGTTCTAAAACTCGTTTGGCTCTGGGGGTGAAGGGAATTTCCACGGCTACGAATCCGGAACCGCGACCGATGATTTTCTCCACCTCCACGCGCGCATCTTTGAGATTGACACCCATGGACTTGAGGACTTTGGCGGCAACTCCCGTTCCCTCTCCAATTAGTCCTAGTAAAATCTGCTCTGTTCCCACGAAGTTATGGCCAAGGCGGCGGGCTTCTTCTTGGGCGAGCATGATTACTTTAATGGCTTTTTCCGTAAATCTTTCAAACATAGCCTATCCATCACCTACACAAGCGACCCTAGATATGCTGATTTTAGCACGGCTTTTTAGTTTAGCTGTCTCTCAGTGATCAGTTATTGGGGAGCGGCTATTAGTTATAGTGGTTATAGGGCTGAAGATTTTTTCTGGGGTCAATCGGTCTCAGCTGACTTGCGGAGATGCCCGGAATCTCCCGGATTATGGTTTTGGTCCCCTGGAAACCTGCCGATAAGTTGTTCACCGTTGCATAATCCCCTAGGGTCGTGGTCATCCCCATCTCTCGATCGCTTGACTATTGATCGCCCATTTTCAGACCAAAACTGGAAGTATAAGCAGATTAAATATTACTACCTATTGACAAATTAGTATATATGTTGTAGAAGAACGGGTGATATACAGAAAGTTGACCCATATCGTTACTCTGGACAGTGTTATGCAGAAAGTTGACCTATAATATGTAGTTAGGTCGCTTAGTATTTGAGTCATCACTATGTATGCCTAAACTAACGCTTCAAGTCCGAACCCATGACAACTTGTTAGAACTACTCGCTCAATCTGAATCGGGAGCTTGTCTGTATGGATATCGCGGCTACACTAAATGAAATTACAACTTTAAGTGTTGAGGATAGAATCCTTCTGGTTCAAGCGATTTGGGACAGTATTGCAGTGGAACAGGTGTATCCTGATTTAACCGAGGCGCAAAAACACGAACTCGATCAGCGGATTGAGGGTCATAATAATGATCCCGATAACGTCCTCACCTGGGAAGAGATGAAAGCATCAGTCAGAAAGCAAGCATGAAGTATGTACTGGTATTTCGTCCAGAAGTCCGTGACGACCTCAGCGATGCCTATGATTGGTATGAGAGTCAACAAGCTGGTTTGGGTGATGAATTTATTGATTGTGTAGATGACTTACTCAATCAGATCGGCATGATGCCAGAGTCTTATGCAATCGTTTATCTGGACATTCGACGAGCAGTCATCAGACGATTCCCATATGCTGTCTACTATCGAGTGATTTCAAGTCGGGTCGTTGTGACCGCAATTTTTCATGGTCGGCGTGATCCAAAGTCATGGCGATCGCGAACCTAACAACCCCAATGCACCGGACCATTGAGGTTATTGGTTAGTGCGATGCCGAAGGCACTGCGTAGCAGGGCGCATCGCTTCGTGGGTTGGGTTGAGCGAAACAATACTGGGGCAAAAATAGCTCAATTCGCTTGAAAAAGCGCAACCCAACCACCCCAAAGGTTACTCTTTGTTGGGTTTCCTTGGGTTAACCCAACCTAAAATAATTGCTGCTCTATCGATCGCCCATTTTCAGACCAAAACTCGAAGTATAAGCAGATTAAATATTACTACCTATTGACAAATTAGTATATATGTTGTAAGACGGGGTAATATACAGAAAGTTGACCCAGATCGTTACTCTGGAGACTGTTATGCAGAAAGTTTTCGTATAATATGTAGTTAGGCACAATAAAATAAGCTATTTAAATATGTTCGTTAAATAAGTACATGAATATTAATATATCCATCATCGACCAACGCTTGGTATCAGTTAGCAACGACATTCGTCAAAAAGCTTCTGAAGAACTACGAATCACAGATGAAGGCCGGCTTAAGTCTTTGGCTTTTGTATATCTGTGCGTTAAAACCATTTTAGATTTAGATGGAGATGATGTTTTTGATTGCTTAACAGAAGGAGGTGGTGACTTTGGAGTAGATGCTATACATATCTCAGAAGAATATGACGGTGAATTTACAGTTAGTTTATTTCAGGCAAAATATAAGAACAACCTAGAAGGAAACTCTAACTTTCCTGAAGAAGGTATAAAAAGTTTAATAAACGCAATTAATTACTTATTTAATCCAGCAGCCAAACTAGAACATATTAATCAACGACTGCTTGTGAAAGTGGAAGAAGCTCGTAGCCTAATCCGGGATGGCTATATTCCCCAAGTTCGGATAATAGCTTGCAACAATGGGCTGAAATGGAATTTATCTGCTCAAGAGGCTATTGATCGTGCTGAGTTTGGAGATCAGGTGACATGGGAATATGTTAATCACGAGCGTTTAGTCAAAATTCTTCAAGCTTCTAAACCCGTAAAAGATACTTTGCAGCTAAGTGGCAAAGCTATTGTGGAAGATATGGAGTTTAGCCGAGTACTGTTGGGTAGAATTTCGGTGACAGAAATTGCCACACTTATAGAGCGACATGGAGAACGTTTATTAGAGCGCAATATTCGTCGCTACTTGGGTTTACAAGGAAATCGCGTAAATGAGGGTATCCGTCATACTTTAACTAGCGATGAAAAAAACAATTTTTACTTTTATAATAACGGGGTCACGTTGATTTGTGATAGTTTCTCATACAACGCATTGCAAGATGGCGATTACAAAGTGCGTGTTGAGAATTTACAAATCATTAACGGTGGTCAAACGTGTATGACCATATTTAAAACCTTGCGAGAACCAGATTTAATTCATCAAAATGCCCAAGCTTTTGTTCTTTTAAGACTCTATCAATTGCCTCGTGAAAATGAAGGTTTAGTTCAAAGAATTACCTACGCAACCAATAGCCAAAATCCAGTAGATCTCAAAGATTTACGTGCTAATGATGAGCGCCAGAAAATATTGGAAAAGGATATTGAGCAATTAGGATTTAACTACAGGACTAAACGTTCCAATACTCCTACTCGCTCTGCTGATATTACTTCAGGAGTAGCTGCTGAGGCAGTATTATCCGTTTGGCGAAGAAAACCTCATCAAGCAAAGTTTTTCTCTCGTGAACATTTTGGGAAACTGTATGATACAATCTTTACTGACCAATTAAATGGAGCGCAAATCGTAATAGCTGTCCAGCTTTACAGAATTGCAGAAAACCGCCGCAAAAGACCTGAGTCTACTGACCCAGATTTTGTCCGCTATGCTTCCTGCTTTATTGCAATGCAGATGGGACAAAAACTTTTGGCTGATATGAAAGTTCAGATGAAAGACATTAGTCATCAAAATTTTCAATCAGCCCAAATGCTTATTGATCAAAATGGGGAGAGTTACTTTAATGCTTCATTACAGGATATTAAACAGGCACTTCAGGATCTTTATGGAGAACAAGAGATTTCCTTGCAGCAGCTATCTGCAACATTTCGACGTGGTGATTTAATAAGTAGACTTCAATGAATCAAATCGGTTCAATAATTCGACTTCTTTTCTTGCAAACTCGCTTAACCTAACTTCACCGTTAGCTGAAATATTGGTGAATTTTCAAAGTTGCCTGTTGCTGTGTAACTTCACAGATTAATATAGTGCGATGCCAAAGGCACTGCGTAGCAGAGCGCAATCTTGTAGGGTGCGTTCCCTAAGGCAACTTCTACCGCTCCACCAATAGATTTTTGAGGAACGCACCATGCTCATTGATTGAAGCTGTAAGTGCGATGCCGCTCTTGTGGGCTAAGTTGGCGAATGTTAGCGAAGATTGCCAATGTTTAGGTTAAAATAGAGGGGCAAAAGTGGCAACGGGGTCAGGACAATGACAGTTAATCAACTCCGCTACAGCAAAGAAGAATTCGCTCGACGTGGTAATGAGATTTATCAATCTCAGGTGCGCCCCCAAGTCGAGGAAGGCAATCATGGGAAGATTGTAGCCATAGATATTGAAACAGGTGCTTTTGAGCTTGCCAATGACACAATAACTGCTTCTAATCGATTGCTTGAACGAAACCCTGATGCTCAAATCTGGCGTGTCCGAATTGGGTATAAAGGCGTTCACCGCTTTGGTGTAGGTCGTCTGCTTTAACTTTATGATGAACGGAATTGTTGATCAAAACTGCGAGGCAACGCTTCGGTTAGTCGTAAGCAATGAGAGTAAACAGAGGCAGGTAATTGATGCTGTTATTGATACAGGGTTCACAGGCTTTTTGACCTTACCTCTGACAGTAATCAGTTATCATTAAGAAAACGCCGGATCGTTAACCTAACAGAATTAACCCCACAATCCCACCCGAAAAGCTTGAAAAACAGGGAACCGGTTATGCCAACCACCTACAATTGCGATTTAATTCTCTGGGCCCGGGATACGGCTCAACTTTTGCGGGAACAACGCTGGGATGCCATTGACTGGGAGCATTTAATCGAGGAAATCGAGGATTTGGGGAAAAGTGAACGCAGTGCGATTGGTTCTCAAATGGAGCGAATTTTGCTTCATCTGCTCAAGTGGCAATATCAACCCCAACGGCACTCCGATAGTTGGCTGGATTCCATCAATGATGGGCGATCGCAAATTCGTCGCAAATTAGAGGATAGTCCCAGTCTACGCGGTTATCCCGCGCAAATTTTGGATAAGGAATATACCAGAGCGCGTCGAGAAGCCGCCAGACAAACGGGTTTAATCCTTAGCATTTTTCCAGAGTTTTGTCCCTATACTATCGCGCAGGTGATCGAAGATTGGTGGCCCCAGTGATAGCCTTGATTAAAGGTTAAATAATCCTAAATCCGGTTATTAAAGACTGATTATTTATTCTCCCTTTTTGCATGAGTGCATGAGCAGAAAACGGGTTTCTCGGAGAAACCCGTTTTCTGTGCGTTGCTCAACCGATTTAGTATTATGTGACAGTTGAGGGTGCGGAATGTGGGATTGATCGCCCATTTTCAGACCAAAACTCGAAGTATAAGCAGATTAAATATTACTACCTATTGACAAATTAAGTATTTTATGTTACAGAACGGGGTGATATACAGAAAGTTGACCTATATCGTTGCTCTGGAAATTGTTATGCAGAAAGTTGACCCATATCGTTGCTCTGGAGAGTGTTATGCAGAAAGTTGACCCATATTGTTGCTCTGGAGAGTGTTGTGCGGAAAGTTGACCTATAATATGTAGTTAGGATAGAATACCAGAATGAACAATATTCCAGATAAATATATTGATTTGATGGCTATAGTCAGGAAAAGACTAGATGTGATTGATAAGATAAAATCCTTAGGAAAGGATGATTTTTATTTATCAGAAACTGTTGCATTCCATGGTCGAAAGATAATTGAAGCTATTGCCTTTTCATGCTTGTTAGCTGTTGATAATAGTCTTAAATCAGTTCCTAAAGATGCAAAAGGTCAGTATAATGCAGAAAAAATTTTCAAAACCTTAAAAAAGCAAGGAATTAATGCCTTACAAAATCCTTCGAGCATTAGGCAGGCTAATCAAGAAGAAAAAATTCAGCATAATGTAAATGTAGTGATAGAAGGTATTCCAGCGAAATGCCTAACATATGATGAACTCATCAGTATTTATCAAAATTTGCACAATTGGTTGCACGAGTTAAATCCTTATACTAAAAAGGGTCATATTGAATTTAACAATACAAACCAAGAACAACTGTGGGATGATATATCGAGACTTGAAGGTATGATAGAGCATCATGCTATGCTCGTAGAAGGTATTGGTTTTTACTGTACTTTACGCGATAAAGTTACTGGTGATACTAAAATGATACCTATATCAAAAATAAGTGATATTTAGTGCGATCGCAATCTTGTAGGGTGCGTTCCCCAAATGCAACTTCTACCGCTCCACCAATAGATTTTTGGGGAACGCACCATGCACATTGATTGAAACTGTGAGTCTAAATGCGATGCCGCTCTTGTGGGCTTAGTTGAGAAATGTTAGCGAAGATTGCCAATGTTTAGGTTAAAATGGAGGGGCAAAAGTGGCAACGGGGTCAGGACAATGACAGTTAATCAACTCCGCTACAGCAAAGAAGAATTCGCTCGACGTGGTAAAGAGATTTATCAATCTCAGGTGCGCCCCCAAGTCGAGGAAGGCAATCATGGGAAGATTGTAGCCATAGATATTGAAACAGGGGCTTTTGAAGTAGCAAAAGACAGCCTCACAGCTTCCGATCAACTTTTAGCCCGATTGACCTATGCTCAAATTTGGTTCGTAAGAATCGGACATCGAGCAGTTCATCGAGTCGGTTTGATTGGGGCAAATTTATTTCAATGATTAATCAACTCTACGCTTGTTTTTGCACAATCTTCTCACTCAATTCTAGGAAGGTGGGACAATATTGGATTAATTACTAATAACCTAATATCTTATAGAGTTTTTCAAAAAGCTTGAGTTGGGTCAATGATCAGGAAACCTAACTATTTTCTAACCAAACGATTAGGAAACAGTTATGTTATGATTTTCAGAGTAAGCCTGAGATGATAAGACACCATGAAAAATCGCATCTTTACTGTTATTTTGTACAAAGAAGATAATATGTACATTGCTGAATGTCCAGAAGTTGGTACAGTAGATCAAGGAGAAACAATTGAGCAGGCGATTGCTGGATTGAAAGAAGCCACACGGCTTTACCTAGAGGAATTTACCTTACCAGAAACATCCCCTAGATTTGTGACCAGTATTGAGGTTAGTTATGCCTAAGCTGCCACGAATCTCTAGTCGGGAGGCAGTTAGATCTCTTGAACGCTTAGGCTTCGAGCAAGTTCGTCAAACAGGTAGCCATGTTGTGATGAAGAAAGAAACCGAAGAGGGCAAAATTGGTTGTGTTGTCCCTGTACATCAGGAATTGAAGGTTGGTACATTAAGTGGAATTCTGAAACAAGCCCAAGTCACCGTTGAAGAGTTCATTGAACATCTGTAAGGTCTGACAAATCACTGCACTCGAAGTGATAGCAAAAGTATTTAGTCCCCCCAGAGAACCCCCTTGAGCCACATAGCACACTTTTCTTTTTTTGTCAAATTTTATGTTAAGAAATATGTAACTAATGGATAGGGGGATGACCAAAGATTAACCGTCTTCGTATTCGGGGATTCTTTCCTTTTTCTTCTCGGTGATATTGATGCGGGGGGGATTGTAATCCGGTTCCACATCATCATCCCACATATCATCCTCGGCCTTATCCTCGTAATCGTCGTACTGAGGACGAGAAAAGCTTTCTGTGCGTTCTGAGCGCGCTTCTCCCCAGTTATCTTCTTCTTCCTCGTATTCTTCCTCATAATAACGAGCTTCGGCCCGTTTTTGCGGTGGGGGAGTGGCGCGCAGGGGTTCTTTTTCCCATTCGTCTTCACTCCAGCGTTCTTCAACGGGTTTAGCGGCCTCAACGGGAGTGCGGAGGGGAATACCCGTACCTAACTGATTTTCCGGACGAGCAGCGGGAGTATAATAAGCTTCTTCCTCTTCTCTTTCCCAGGGGGGACGACCAATACCCAAACGTTCCAAAACCCCCACACTAACCTGCGTGAGACGTTCTTCGGCCCCTTCAAAGACAATTAAGCGATTCGGACCGCTGCTAACCACTTCTTCAATGGCAATTTCGTAGGTACTGATCAATTGTTCGGGGATAAGAGGCAATCCCAGGGAAGCGATGACAATGGAATGTAATTGACCACTAAGGGGATCAAATTGATAATCGCGGACTTTGCCTAAAGGTTCGCCGGTTTCCGTGATCACTTCACTACCGATTAAGGGAGTATAAGCATCGATATCGACGGATTCCAAGACGTTATCATCTTCAACGAGAACCACGTCTCCCGTCTGACTGATGCTCGATAAATACATATATTGAGGCATTCCCGACAGGGAGAGGATATTATCGCGGAGTCCTAGGGCAACCACTTCTCGTTGATCGATATCTACTAGGATATCTTTAACAACGCCGAGTTTTTTGCCTGTATTGCGAGTGATAACCTGTGTATTTAAAAATTCTGAACGTAAGCGACTATTCTCTGTGATCATTTTTTCCTATGGGTAGGCGTTAGGTCGTGGGAATACGAATTAGTGTAGGCTTAATATATAGGGCGAGATCGAGGGTTAATTTACCGATATTGGCTTAGATCTTAAAGTTCCCTGAGATTAACACTTTTTTTGGCCTTGTTTGGGCGATAGTTTGGGGTGATAGATAAGGTTAAACCTATTTTAGCTAATTCTTTACATTTTTTTAGTAACAACAAAGCAGGAGCTAGAGAGAAACTCCCTTGGCTCCTGCTGTCTAGATTCTGATTACATAGTTAAGGACTGCACCTCAGTTTCGATCAGTTTAGCCAAGTCTTGCAGAAAGGAGGCAGCATCGGCCCCGTAGATGACTCGGTGGTCACTGGTGAGATTAACCGTCATCTGTTTTTGCACTCCGAATAAACCATCTTTATTGACGACGATTTGGGGACGGGAAGCACCCACGGCCAGGATTGCACCTTGGTTGGGGGGTAAGATAGCGGTAAAGCGATCGACTCCGAACATTCCCAGATTAGAAATGGTAAAAGTACCACTATTATATTCTTCTGGTTGCAGTTGTTTAGTGCGGGCGCGATCAACTAAATCTTTCCAACTGCGGGAGAGGGAATAGATATCCATCTGGTCAGCAGAGCGCAAAACCGGCGTAATTAAGCCACCACCAGGCATAGCCACAGCTACGGCCACGTTAATCGCCCCGTGGTATTGGATTCCTGCGTCGCTATAGCTGGCATTAACTATAGGATGTTTAGCGAGGGTGTTGGCTACCGCTTTTGCTAACAGGGCCGTCATGGTGACACCCTTAGATTTTAGCTGTTGATAGAGTTGATCCAGTGGGTCAGTGGTGATAGTGTAGCCCACTTGGAAGGTGGGAACCTGTAGGCTAACCGACATATTCTGAGCGACGGCTTTTTGCAGAGTGGTGAGGGGAACAGTCCGACCGACCGGGGCGCTGGTTGGAATCGGGGCTTTAGGAGCCGCTACAGGCACGCTGACGGGTTGCGGAGGAGTAATGACGGGAGCGGGGGCGGTGCTGACTTTTCCTGTCGCTTTTTCTACGTCTTCGGCGGTAATTCGTCCGTGGGGACCGCTACCCACTAGGGTTTTCAGATCCACCTTTAATTCTTTAGCCAGTTTTTTGGCCCTGGGAGAGGCGACTAAACGGCCATTTTCTTTAACGGCGGCGACGGGGATCGAAACGGGAGGCGGAGCGATTTCTGGGGTCTCTACGGGCTTGCTAGGGGCGACTGCGGCGGTTTTTCCCTGAGCTTTGGCCAGTTCAATTTCCGCTTCAGTTTCGGCGATATAGGCGATCGCTTCTCCTACGGGTGCTTCTTGGCCAGCTTCGACTAAAATTACAGCGAGATAGCCATCATAAAACGATTCCACGTCCATGTCGGCTTTGTCGGATTCGACCACTAACACCGTTTCCCCTTTGCTGACTTTTTCCCCGGGGGACTTCACCCAAGAAACTATTTTTCCTTCGGTCATGGTGGAACTGAGCGCGGGCATGAAGATATCTCGAATCATGGTGGAGTGCTTCTATCTCTAATGTTTTGAGCCATAGGGCATTTTACCACAGTTGATGGGGTTGGGGCTTTTCAGTTATCAGTTATCAGTTATCAGTGAGCAGTAATCAGTAATCAGTAATCAGTAATCAGTAATCAGTAATCAGTAATCAGTAATCAGTAATCAGTGAGCAGTAATCAGTGAACTGATAAGCTGTTGACTATAGCGTTTCCTAAGCTAGTGAGGTACACCTATTTTTCTTCCCTTTTGCCTTTTCCCTCTTGCATGAGTGCCTAAAACCCATAACTTTTGTACCTCAGCAGACTGAAAAACGCTATATCTAAATTGCTCGTTAAGATTGCAGGGGAGCGCCGGAGCTGCGGAGCAGGGAGAAGCAGTTTGAGCATTTGTACTAAAATTTCCAAGACGCGGTTTAAATTCAGTACAGCTTAACTCACATCTGATAACTGAAAACTCACATCTGGTAACTGATAACTGGTGACAAAGGGAAAAAGAGAAGGGAAAACGGACCCTTCTCCGTCGTATCTAGACAAAAATTGTTCTAGTTGCCAATATGGACCGGTTGTGCTTGCAGAGATTCGACTAAACCGCGCACAGCTGCCACCATAGCCACTTCATTATCCAATTGATTGATCGCCGAACCAACACCGATACCGGCCGCTCCAGCAGCGATCGCCATAGGAGCGGTGACAATGGATAAACCGGAAGCGCAGAGGACGGGAACCTTCACCGCATGGGAAATAGCGTGGGCTGCCGCTAAAGTCGGGGCGGCTTTTTCAATCAGTCCCAAAATACCGGCGTGACGGGGTTGACTGCTAGTGCCGCCTTCGGTTTGAATAATGTCAGCACCCTGACTAACTAAAGCTTCCGCTAGTCTCACCTGTTCATCGAGGGGCAGCAGATGGGGAACTGTCACAGACAGGGTAATTTCGGGCAGTAAGTCGCGAGTTTGACGGGTTAGGGCTAAAACTTCCGCCGCCTCAAAAATGCGTCCTTGGGCATAAAAACTATCGAAATTACCGATCTCAATTAAATCGGCTCCCGCGTCCACTGCCATCACCAACAATTCTGGCTCGACGGCCGATACACACACGGGTAAATTTGTCAAGGCTTTTACCGTCCGAATTAGGTCAGCATTAGCGGCAATATCGACAAAAGTTGCTCCTCCGGCTGTAGCGGCTTTAACTACTGAGAGAACCTGCGAGCGATCGAAATTATTTAACCCACTAATCACTTTCAGGGCATGACGACGGGCGAAGGCTTGCTGTAAGGTAAAATTGATCATTAATCTACACCTATCTGGAATTCTCAAAAAACATTTTCCCACCTTCTCGCCGATCAGAGGGTGGGATTTGAGAATTCTTAGGGAAATTTTCTTTAATTTAGGTGTTGATTCTCTTGGTTTTTGCGCTTGAGGTTTTGCAGTTGTTGCAGCAGTACCTCGATTTCCGCTTCTAGATGCAGGTATTTCACCTGTTGGTCAGCTTGGTAGGTGGTGCGAATCTGTTTCATGGCGGAGGATTCCTTAGTTAGTACAGTTGTCATAGCGGTATCTATAGAGTGCTGATTATGTTTAATTGTTTCAATTTGTATATAGTACCTTAACAATGTCTTAAAGAAAACCTTTTTATGGTAGTTTCTCAACTGGCACAGGATCAAAGAGGGGAAAAATTCTTGCAACCAAGGGGATCGGAGTGCGATATACTCAGTCGCGAACGATATTGGCAAGCATGACCATGGTAGCGGTAGCAATTTTAGCAGCGGGTAAGGGAACCCGAATGAAGTCCAGCCTTCCGAAAGTTTTACATCCCCTCGGCAGTCGCTCGCTAGTGGAACGGGTGCTTAATGTCAGCGAATCCTTACATCCCCGGCGAAAACTGGTGATTATCGGTTATCAAGGGGAACAGGTGCGAAATAATCTACAGCATCTTGAGGATATCGAATTTGTTGAACAAAAGGAACAGTTAGGCACTGGCCATGCTATTCAGCAGTTAATCCCCCATTTAGAGGACTTTCAGGGGGATTTGTTGGTCTTAAATGGCGATGTTCCCCTGTTGCGTCCCGAAACCTTGCAAAATCTTCTCCAGATTCATAAAAACCATGGTAACGCTGCCACCCTCTTAACTGCTAACCTCCCTAACCCGAAAGGTTACGGTCGAGTTTTTTGTGATGGCAATAATCTCGTTAAGCAGATTGTCGAGGAAAGAGACTGTACCGATGCCCAACGACAAAACCACCGGATTAATGGAGGTATATACTGCTTTAATTGGTCAAGATTAGCGGCGATACTGCCTAATTTAACGCCCAATAACGATCAAGGTGAGTATTATCTCACGGATGTGGTCAATTTTCTCGATCCCGTCATGGCTGTGGATGTGGAGGACTGTTTAGAAATTAGCGGCATTAACGATCGCAAACAATTGGCCGCCGCCTATGATATCCTGCAAACTAGAGTCAAAGATGATTGGATGGCCGCTGGAGTCACCATAATTGACCCCGATAGTGTCACCATTGAGGATACTGTCACCCTCAGTGCCGATGTGATTATCGAACCCCAAACCCATCTGCGCGGTGAGACGATAATCGCTTCTGGTTGTCGTATAGGTCCGGGGAGTTTAATCGAAAATAGTCGGATAGGCAGCGATGTAACGGTCTTATTTTCGGTGATTTCTGATAGTCAGGTGGATTCTGGTTGTCGCATCGGTCCCTACGCTCATTTGCGCGGAGAAGCGAAAATTGGGGCTAATTGTCGAGTCGGTAATTTTGTTGAAATTAAAAAAAGTGACATCGGCAATAAAACCAATATTGCCCATTTATCCTATCTGGGAGATGCCACTTTAGGGGAAAAAGTTAACGTTGGTGCGGGAACAATTACTGCTAATTACGATGGTGTGAAAAAACACCAAACTATGATCGGCAGTGGCACAAAAACCGGGGCAAATAGTGTTTTAGTGGCTCCTCTAGAATTAGGAAAAAATGTCACCGTGGCCGCTGGTTCAACTATCACTAGAAATGTCCCCGATAATGCCTTAGTTATTGCTCGCGAAAGTCAGCGTGTGATCGAAAATTGGGCAGATCAGTTTCAGTCGGTTAATTCTGGGATTTAAGGTAAGAAAACCGTTGCTAAATTCCGAGATTAGAGTCAACATAAACGGGGAGGAAAGAAAGAGGGGTTGAGTACCATTCAACCCTTATTTATACAAGCGAACTAGATAGTGATTAAGGAGTATGTTTGCTGATTTAACGGCTGCGACGACCGGCTTTACCGACTACGCGAATATTTTCAGGAGATTCGGTAAGTTTCACAATATCTCCCTGAACGGCGATGATATCTTGCAGTCCTCTTTCCTCCATTTCTGAAAGAATATCGATTCTCTCATTTTTAATCTCGAGAAACTCGATAAATCCCGCTAAAGAATCTGCTGAACGAAAATACTCCTCCAATCGCCGCCATAATTTTGGCCAAATTGGAGCGATTGTTTTCAAGTCATCCTTATTTTTAACAGTAACTCCCGTTAAAGTTTTATCACTAGGCCAATAACCTTTTTTATCTTTCTTAGCCACGGCTAAAGCTTTGTTGAATTCTTGTCGCAATTGGGTAAAAAGCGTATTGTAATATAAAGGGTAGGCATAACCCTCTAGTACCTGCCGATAGTTGACGGAATTTTTCAGTAGTTTAGCATCTAAAAATACTTCATCCCCATCTTCTCGCTCGGTATTTCCTGCGAAAACAAAACAAATCGGACGACCAGAACCGTCATCTACCATGCGCGCTAGAATATAGCCCTTGGGGGTGGGATTATTATTTTGATCGTAACCGATTAAATCGAGCATATTCTCTTTAGCTTGAGTCGATAAAGGTTTAATTGCTCCTTTTTCGATTGCGTCGATACCCTCGAAACGTAACTGCACAGTGCCGTTATCAGGAGAAATATTCGGTCTTCGACCTTCTAATTCAAATAATAGGCGACGATTGTTTGCCAAAAAACGTACCGAATCCCCATCGGGTTGACCGAATTGTGGGGTAAATTTACCTTTGATGAGAATAAACGCCATAAAACCTCTAAGTAGTTGGACAAAAGTAAAGTTATGTGTGATAATTTTTGCTTATGGAATCGTGAAATGCTTATCGGGCAAGACTTTTAGGGCTATTTTGCGGAAGAAAGTATCAGTATAGACCTCGTTTCCACACAGAAACCAGAAGAGCCAAGCGTCAAGTCGGGAGTCAGCTTTTTTCTACCGCTCTCCACTTCCCACTCCGATGCAGCTCTAACCAGTAATTTAGATAGGTCAATCACTTATCAGTTCACTGTTTACTGATACTGATTAAGGTCTTAAGTTTGCGCGATGAAGCATGAAATGCTATAAAAATCTCAGTCCTCCCTATAGAAAAGAGTATAAACTTTATGGCACGCACCGAGTCCACAATGTTAGATTTGGGGACAAAAGCTCCCAGTTTTGCCTTACCCGATGTGGTTTCGGGTGAAACTATCTCTCTGGACAGCTTTGCGGCTAAAACCGCTCTGTTAGTCATCTTCCTCTGTGAACATTGTCCCTTTGTTAAACACATTCAAGAAGAACTTACCCGTCTAGGTCGCGATTATGCTAACACCAATCTGGGCATCCTCGCCATTAGTTCTAATGATGTGGAGAAATATCCCGATGATTCGCCAGAAAATTTGAAAAAAATGGCGATAACTCTTGACTTTAAATTCAATTTATGCTACGACGAAAGCCAAGAAGTGGCGAAAGCTTACACGGCAGCCTGTACTCCCGATTTTTTCCTCTTTGATAGTCAGCGCATTCTAGTCTATCGCGGTCAATTGGATGATAGTCGTCCTAGTAATGGAATACCAGTCACAGGCAAAGATCTGCGCACCGCCATTGACAAGGTTTTAACCGGTCAACCGGTGCCGACGGAGCAAAAACCGAGTTTAGGCTGTAATATCAAATGGAAACCGGGTAATGAGCCACCCTATTATGGTTAATTAACGAAGGGTGTGGGGAAGTGGGGAAGTGGGGAAATGGGGAAATGGGGAAGTGGGGTGTGGGGAAATGGGGAAGTGGGGAAGCTGTCTCATCACCCTATCACCCCAAAACCCTATCACCCTATCTCCTGAATACTGACGACCGACGACCGACTCCTGACGACCGACTCCGTTAAGAGATTATTTCAAGAGCGTAACCGATTGCTGTGCTAATAAGGCAGTACCATAGGCCGCTTGCTCCTGTTGAGATAAAAGCACGGGAACCCCTAAATGACGCTGACGAATTATTCTCCAAGTCGGATTTTTTGCCCCACCACCGGCACTATCAACTCGCTCTAATTTATTGGCCCCCAATTCCTGTAAACGCTGATAACCTAAAGCTTCAATGCGGGCAATACTTTCTAGTAAACCATGCAAAAATTCTAAAGGATTATCGGGGCGAGGAGTCAGTTTTGCGGGTAAAAAAGGATCGTTAATGGGAAAGCGCTCGCCGGCTTTTAGGAGGGGATAATAATCTAAATTACTTTCTTTTTCTCCATCTATTGCTAAACTATAATTTCTCAATTCTTCATGAGAAAAAAACTTCTTTAACACCGCTCCCCCCGTATTAGATGCCCCACCAGTTAACCACAAATTTCCTAAACGATGACTATAGATGCCATAGTTACTATCATCAACTTTCTGGCTACTTAATAATTTTAAAACTAAAGTTGAACCTAAAGATGTCACTGCAGCCCCTAAAGAATTAGCACCACTGGCTAAAAATGCCGCTATGCTGTCGGTGGTTCCCGTATAAATTAAACAATCTTTCGGGATAGCAAAACGAGTCACTAAATCTGGTTTAATAGTATCGATCGCTGTACCCGGAGCAAAAATTTCCGGTAGTAAATTAAACATCGGTAAATTCTCTAACCATTGGGGATAACAGAGATTTTCGAGATCATAACCTAACTTTAAGGCATTATGATAATCACTAATTCCCAGTTTACCGTGCAGGAGAAATGCTAACCAATCCGCTTGCGAGAGAAAATAACGCGCTTGCGAAAAAATTTCTTGTTCACTCCACCAAAGTAATTTAGCTAAACTAGAGGTGGCACTAATTACGGGATGGTGAGGGGGTGCTATAGCTTTAATTGCTTCTAAAAACGCAATTCCTCGCCCGTCATTGTATAATATTGCCTCAGAAAGAGGATTACCCCAATTATCACATAATAACACCGTCGAGGAAGTACCATTAATCGCGATCGATTTAAGTTCTGAACGCACCGAATCCCCTAGATTATCCAATAAATAAAATAGGGCCTTTTGCCAATCCTGAAAATTGGCATTAGTGAAGGGATAATGAACCTCAGCGACGATATTTTTGCTAGAATCAATAGCGATCACTCGCGCTCCCGACGTGCCAAAATCAATACCTAAAGATAAACCCATAGATGTCTTCACAACCCCCTCATTCTGGCTACCATTGGGATGGTATCACTCCCCGATTCTTTGAAGGTTGGTACTTCCGAGTCATGATTCCGCAATTAGCCGACGGATTCGCCTTTATGTATTCTATTCAAGACCCAAGCGGCGGTCAAGTCAATAGCGGCGGAGCGCTACAAATTTTAGCCATAGAATCTAATTATCTTTGTCGCACTTTTCCCGATACGGATAAATTTTGGGCAAGTCATCAGGAATTAGCCATTATTCATTGGGGAAAAACTAACTTAAAAATCCGTCCCCGTCTGCTTTCTCCGTTAGATTTTTTTGAGTCTATTCGAGAAGGTTATCAAGCAACGGCACACCAGCAGCAAGGACGAATTTATGATCCTGTCACTGGAGAAATCTGTCAATGGGATTATCGCATTGAAACTAGGTACACTTGGGGAGATAAAAAGCGTCCACCCCAAGCAACAGCAGGAATATTATCTTATTTACCGATTTTTGACCCGGGTTGGCAGATTTTAACTGCTCATGGTTTAGCAACGGGAATGATTACCCATCGGGGAAAAAATTATCAATTTCAGAATGTACCTTTTTATAGCGAGAAAAATTGGGGTTATTCTTTCCCCGAAAAGTGGTTTTGGATTAATTGTAATGCTTTCCCTGAAAATCCCGATTTAACCTTAACCGCAGTGGGTTCTACCCGGAAAGTTCTCCACTGGACGGAATCGGTGGGAATTATCGGTATTCACTGCCAAAATCGCTTTTATAAGTTTGATATCTGGGATTCTCAACTAACTTGGACAGTGCAACCCTGGGGATACTGGGAAATGAGGGCAACCAACGAGGATTATACCATTGTCTTAATCGGGATCAGTGATCATCCTCCCGATCGCGTGCGTGTACCCACAGAAAAAGGTCTCTGTTTTGCTTGTCAAGATACCCTCAAAGGTAAATTGTCGATAAAATTGGCTGATAGTCGTGGTAAAACCATTATAAATGCTTCTAGTGGTCTAGCTGGTCTCGAAATTGGCGGTATTTGGCCATCAGCATGGATAAAACGGTGAGTTAAATCACCATTGCGACGGGAGAATATCACTCTATTCTTGATTGATCGGTATTAACATAGAATCAGTTTTTGATCGCTAAAAAATTGCTTCATGAACCAACCTTCTCTCAATTTTGTTGAGAAATTAGTGATAGCAGAAGTGCAGGAACAGTTAAGGAATTTACCTGCTTCTTTTCGCAAATATCGCTCGGAGATTAAAATTGATCGAGTCATGAATAATGCTATTCAAATTCTGCCGCGCAGTTTCAAAACTTTGGAGAAAAAATATCACGACTATCACACCCGAAGATTAAGAATAACTTCAGCCACTCAGCAGCAAGAGCGATCGGTCTGACTGACGGACACATTTTTCAATACAAAGACAAGTACTGTTATGTGAAAGCCTCAAACCTGACTGACGGACACAAGTGGGTCAAAGCCTGACAAGACAAGGGTTGCCAAAAAGAAAAATATCTGGGTAGATAGGGAAAAAGCAAGAATCCCTACAAGATGAAAACCGAGAACAGAATCTTCTCCCAAGTTTATTCCTATCTAGAA
>NZ_SFBV01000150.1:0-2930 GCF_007095585.1 Microcystis sp. M_OC_Ca_00000000_C217Col | reverse complement strand
GTCTATCTTTCTCTAAAAAAATGGAGAATCACGTTGGGGCTGTTTGGTATTTTATCCATGACTACAATGCACAGCAAAGCAAAGGATTAAGCCGCCATCACTACTACCGAATCACCACCCCACCCTTAACTTGAATATAGTCATACAACGGATCGTAATCTTGAATAATGGCATATCCACTTCCTTGATAGAAGTTACCAGTCGTTGTACCTACAACGAATATATCATTGCCGTTACCTCCCAGAAATCTATCTATGTAACTATTATTTAAGAAGGAACTTCCTCCAAACAAAGTGTCATTACCATCCTCACCCTGAAGAAAATCATCACCATCCCCACCCTGAAGAAAATCATTTCCAGTACCTCCCAAAAGAACATCAATGCCCGAATCTCCATATAAGTAGTCATTACCAGACCAACCATATAAGTAGTCATGACCACTACCTCCCCATAAATAATCGTCGCCAGACCAGCCATTGAGATAATCATTTCCAGCACCACCATCAATACGATCATTGTTCGTATTGCCATAGATGGTGTCATTACCACCATAACCATTGGCAATAAGATTGTCAGAGCCAGTGTAATTTAAATAGTTACTCGTGCTGGTACCTTCGTAGTAGTAAGTCATTGTTTTTTCCTGAATTTATTGAATCTATTGCTCCATCGCGGTTAAGAAGCTCAAATAAACTATATCGAAATTAGATATAGTTGTTAAGGTAGATATATAAATATGTATTAAGATAAATCAGTGAATATTATCTAATCAATACAAGTCAAAAACAGTGTTTAATCGCCAGAAAACCGAAAAAAATGAATCTCAAGACCTTTCACAGCTAGAAGAATGCCTCTTAACCCTCCTAGCTGCTGAACCCTCCTCAAGACAACCAAGAGGAATGTATGGACTAGAATTTACCGATGCAATTGCAAAAGCCAGCCAAGAAAAACGAAAAATCAGTTATGGTAGCCTCTATCCTGCCTTACATCGCATGGAAGAACGAGGCTTAATCTCATCTAGGTGGGGAGATGAAGCCACAGGGCCGAGACGAAAATATTATATAATTACTCCGAAAGGCCGAGAAATATACCGTCAAGTCCAAGAATTTCGCTCAAATTTAATTCCTTGTGCCTTAGAGATCTATGGTGTCCATTGCCTAGCCAATAAAGAGTCAGATTTCAAGAGTGAGATTGAAATTGTATAGCACTACGCAAATCATGGCCACAAACACCATTTGTAGGGACATTAGCCGCGTAAGTCCTAGCTAGACAATACCTTGGAATGCTGAAAACAACATAAAATGAAGTAAGATATGAATAATAGGTTAAAGTCCCTGAACCCCCCGTGATTGCTTCATTCCGCTCCATTCGCAATGTCATTATACATTTAATTATGCCCACCTACTTATGGTATTAGATTATGAATTTATTAGTACACAGATTATTAGCATTCCTATCCTTGATTATGACTCTGTTGCCTGAAGATTGGCAACGAATTATTTTAGATGAGCAAGAGAGATTAAAACAAAATAACTGCTCTGATTCTCAACTATTAATAGATAATAGAAACATTTCATTTCGTTGTGGTCTTTCTCTGGATTGGTATTCGTAGCCTTCCCGGATTATTTATCAAAATGATTAAGATTATTGATCCAAATTTTGTGAGTAAAAGTCTTAAGAAAGCGTATAACTCAGAAACCATCAACAAGATAGAAGAAGAATTTAAAAAAGATTATTACAATCGATATCTAGGAAGTATTAGAATATCATTATTCATGAGTTTATTTCTTTATTTGGTTTTCATATTTTTAGATCAATATTGTTCATCTCAGGCATCAAATATTTTACCTATTCGTTTGTCAATCTGTTTTTTTGCTTTGTATGTTATTTATAAAAGTTATCAAAAAAATTTCATCAAGTCTTATCAATTATTAATGAGTATTCTCGGACTCATTGGAGGAATTGGTATTAATTTAATGATTTTTATGTCTGATCAGAACGATCTGGCTTATGTTACCTATTATTCTGGCTTAATGTTGGTTTATATGGCAATATATTCAGCTTATCGAATTAGATTTTTTAATGCGGTTATTGTTGGCACTTGTATCTTACTAATTTATAACGCACTGACTATCAATAAAATGATGATGTTTGATCAAATAAACTGGCTTTTATTAATTAATAGCAACTTTTTCCTGGTAAGCGCGAATATTATGGGAGTTTTTATGAGTAACCTTTATGAGCGTTCTACTCGACTAGATTTTTTAATGCGATATATTGTTGCTAGTAAACTACTAGAAATTTATCGGTATCATGAACATATTTCTCCTTCTTCCGAAGATTTATTAAAGAGAATCAATAAAATTCGTCACGATACCAGAGAGCTTGAAAAGTTTTTAATGGAGAATTTCATTGAAAGTAAACAACGTGAATTACTTGACAATTAAATATGACACAATCGACCCTCGAACTGAATTTTTAACGATACTTGGAAGACATTTTAAAGGCATAAGTGGAATTTCCATCGCTTTTGTTAAATTTTTGAATATTTTGGGTTCTTCGGTTTTTGTTATGCAATGTCTGTCTCTACAAGGGTTTCATTCCTTATAGAGACAGACATTGCTGCGATTTTTGTCAACTGTTTTCGATCTAGAGCGAACTAATCAATTAAATCTCTTGCCAGATAAGGATTTAGTCGATGTAGGGAGATGACTACAGCCTTGTCATCGGAGTCAGCCATGGCAATTTGGCCGCTATTATTGATGGTAAAGGCGGAGATACCGTCGCCATCGAGGTTAGGATTACCCGCGGTGATAAGCTAAAACGCACTTAAACCACCTAAAATAGAAATAGTAATTTTAGAAAAATCCTACTTATGCCAGCCAAAGATTTCCTAGACTTAGAAGAAAAGAAAAACTTACAAAAAGCTCTTA
>NZ_SFBV01000015.1:0-28310 GCF_007095585.1 Microcystis sp. M_OC_Ca_00000000_C217Col | reverse complement strand
CCGTCCTTGATGCTGAACTGGCTGGTTCAAACCAAACATCGATTTCTTGGACTTCACTCTTGACTTTCTTGCTCTTTTTAATCGTTCCCAGAGACGCTAAGAGTTCTTCTAAATATTCTTTGGCAAATTGGTCGTGAATTTGGCGAGTCATTGCAGGGGATAATTAAGCCGAGAAAGTGCATTAACAATCTTTTTGGATCATAGCAAGTTTTGAGAATTTATCGGCTCTTCTAGGTTCTGTGTGATGAGTTTAACTTACATAGGATCGGTCTTTGTGTCCTTTGTGTCTCTGTGGTTCTTTACACTCATTGCTTAAAGGCCCCTTCTCAAGTTCCCAGAGCCTAGTCACCAATATTCCGAAAGTGACAGAAAAGGGATAATCTTCCACTCAATTGCCCAAAAAAAGGCTAGAATCGAAATATAGTATCGATCGCTAGAGATTTTTGATGAATTACAAAAAATTTTGCTTGGCTTTTTTGCTGTCCCTTATCCTCATCAACACTGGATTAGTTATGCCTAGTTACGCAGACGCAAGAGAATTGAGGACAATTACCGTGACGGGAGAAGGAATAGAAAATATCGCCACTTCTCAAGCAATAGTGCGCTTAGGGGTAGAAGTTCAAGGCAAAGAAGCGGGTAAAGTACAGAGGGAAACCGCCACTCGTAGCGATGCGGTGGTTAAATTTCTCCGTTCCCGTCAAGTGGAAAAATTGGAAACCACCGGCATTAGTTTACAGCCCAATTACGACTTCAGCAACAATCAAAGACGTTTAATCGGTTATATCGGGGCTAATTTGATTAGTTTTCAGGTTGATATAGCCCAAGCGGGGGTTTTAATCGATGAAGCGGTAAAAGTCGGGGCAACACGCATCGATGGGGTAAGTTTTACTGCTGGGGAATCAGCGATCGCAGCTGGCCAGAGAAGCGCTCTCATCAAAGCCACAGAACAAGCTAGAGAACAAGCCACAATCGTGTTACAGGCCCTTGGTTTAGTGCCAAAAGAAACGGTTTCTATCCAAGTGGGTAATACCAGTAATCCCGTGCCAATCGCCCGCTCAGAAGCGGTTTTTCGGAGTGCCGATGCTGCCAGTAGCCCGGTTATCGGAGGGGAACAAACCCTGCGCGCTGCTGTCACCCTCGAAATTAGCTATTAACATAACCTTTAGCTATCAGTTAAGCTGTACTGCATTTAAACTGTCTATTGAGTATTTTAGTACAAATGCTCAAACTCTCTCTCCTCGCTCTCCTGCTCATAGACAGTCCTAACGAGTAATTTAGATAGTCAACAGCTTAAAATCAGCACCGATGCTCGGAAAATCTAGAAAACTTTCGCCCTTATCCGTGAATTATCCTAACTTTTTACCCACTGTTAGGGAGGGATTGAGTGAAGATACCTCCCTTGCTCTCCTCGAAAATATCCAACAAATTGCCATCGATAGCCCCATCTATCCTCGATCGATTCTAACCACCTATAGTCAACAAGGGCAAGGTCAACCGCCTTTTGTCCTCCTGCACGGTTTTGATAGTTCCCTGCTGGAATTTCGGCGTTTACTACCTTTACTCGCCCAAAATAGGGAAACTTGGGCGATAGATCTACTCGGCTTCGGTTTTACTGAGCGATACCCAGATTTAGAAGTATCTCCGAAAACTATTAAAAGCCATCTTTACCATTTCTGGAGAACTGCGATCGCCGAACCGATAATTTTAGTCGGTGCTTCCATGGGGGGTGCAGTGGCCCTCGATTTTGCCCTCTCCTACCCGGAAATAGTGGCGAAATTAGTCCTCATTGACAGCGCAGGACTAGCTAATCCCCCAGTTTTGGGTAAATTGATGTTTTCGCCCCTCGATAAGTGGGCAACTAATTTTTTAGCCAATCCCCGCGTGCGCCAAAATATCAGTCGTACCGCCTATTTCGATCAAACTTTGGCCACTGTTGATGCTTGCACCTGTGCTAGTCTGCACCTGAATTGTCCCCACTGGAGTGAGGCTTTAATCTCCTTTACCAAAAGTGGCGGTTATGGGTCATTTTTGCCGCAATTAAGCCAAATAAACCGAGAAACGCTGATTATTTGGGGAGAAAACGATCAAATTTTAGGCACAAAAGACGCGAAGAAATTTCAGCAGGCTTTACCTAATAATCAACTGGTCTGGATTCCTCGCTGTGGTCATGTTCCCCACCTCGAAAAACCGGAACTTACCGCAGCCGCGATAGTTAAATTTGCGAGCTAAGAACTTATAATGGGATTATTTGACCCTATAGTGCCAACTTTTATGAAATTTTTGCCGATCGCTCTCGGTACATTCAGCCTTCTGAGTTTATCTGTCAATATTCCTGCTACCGTAGCCACACAACAGCTTTTTTGTCAAGGCCGCATGAATAACGGTTGGTCCTATTCGGCAGAATTTCTCAATGGACGTTTTGAACGCATTCGCTGGACGCGTTCTGGTCAACCTCCCCAAGTTTCTAGCCTTAGTTTTAAAAATACTAACAACAAAGGACAACCGATTTATCGGGGCAGTTTATTCGCCGCAGTCAGTGTGACTCTGATAGACTTATCGAAAGGAGATGTCCGTCCCGGTTCGCAAATTTCCGTGGGGGTGGAAGAATGGGGTTGGTCGCGGGGAAACTGCGCTCTTTCTAACCGTTGACATCCTCACCGCTGTAAACGGACGGTGATTCCTCTCTGTTTTCTAGAACGACAAAAAAGGCTGAAGCATTTTCAGCCTCGTCTAAAAAATCAGATTTTACCCGCCAAATTAAGGAATAGGATTAGCCGAATCCTTGCTTTCTAGGGTTTCGGGAACAGCTTCCGTCTTACCAAAAGCGATTCTCAGGAAGGGAGGGGCCAGGAAAGTCGTTAGGATTACCATAATAATAATCGACACCTCTAAAGGCTTATCCAAAATTCCGCTGGCCGAACCAATCCCAGCAAAAACTAAACCCACCTCACCCCGGGGAATCATACCCACACCGATGGCGAGGCGATTGATGCCGGATATACCAAAAACTGCCCAGCCCGTCACCAGTTTACCGATAATCGCCACAACCATCAAAAAGACAGCGATCAAAAGTCCGGCCCGATTCTCCGGGACCGTTGGGTTTAAAACACCGAGATCGGCACGCGCTCCCACCGTCACAAAGAAAATCGGCACAAGCAAATCGGCGATCGGTTTAATTAACTCATCCAACTCGTTGCGGGTATCAGTTTCATCAAGCACCAAACCCGCAGCAAAGGCCCCTAAAATCGCTTCCAGATGAATAGCATTGCCTAAAAATGCCATAAAGAAAGCGAAGACAAATGCGGGAATAACAATATTTCCCCGCGTTTTCAGCCGCTCCACGATCGCCACAAAACTTTTGTTAAAAATACCTCCCAACAAAATTGATCCGATCAAAAAGGCCGTAGCGCTGACAATCAGATAAATAACATTGGTCACATCAATCTCACCAGTTTTGGCTAAACTAGCGACCACAGCCAGAACAATAATACCGAGGACATCATCGATCACCGCCGCACCGACAATAATTTGCCCTTCTTTGGATTTGAGTTGACCTAACTCTGACAACACCTTCGAGGTAATACCGATACTGGTTGCCGTTAAGGCTGCCCCCGCAAAAATCGCCGGGATAGCCGCCACATGAAAGACGAGCATTAACCCGGCCGTACCCGCCGCAAAAGGTGCCGCCACCCCCACACAGGCCACCACCGTGGCTTGAATTCCCACTTCCTTGAGTTGTCGCAGATCCGATTCTAGGCCAATTTCAAACAGCAGAATAATCACACCGATTTCAGCTAGAACCGAAATCACTTCACTTTGGGACTCAAAGATGCGGTCCACGGCAGCCGGGGCCAATTGATTCAATCCTTGCAGTACCGTCATAATCAGCGAGTCCGAGGCCGATAGTCCCCCTTCGGGAAAGATGAGCAGATGCAGTGCCGAAACGCCGACAATCACACCGGCCACCAGTTCTCCCAGTACGGGCGGAAAATCCAATCGTCTGGCGGCCTCTGCGCCGAGCTTGCTGGCCAGATAAATCACCACCAGCGTCAGCAATACGCCAGAGAGAATAATCGGTGAATCCTCGGCCACAACGGTGGCGAGCAAGGGGAGCGGAGTCATGGGGGCTGCTATCTCCCCGATCGAAGGAGGCAGAATAGGGGACAAAATCATGAGTTTAAAGGGATGAGGGTTAAAGGTTTTAGGTGGTCATAAAACTGGAGGATAGGAAAAAGGGCCACCGCTCAAGGACAGTCAGGCTGCAGATGGGGTTGCCCAGATCAAGACAAGCATTAGTTGTTTAGTTGATTAACCTCAAAATCCTCTGGTTCTTGGTGAGGATGGGTCTTGACAAAAGTTACCGCTTGTTGTAGGGCGATGGTTCTGTCCATTAGCACATGATCGGGGGGGAGTTGGGCTAAAATGCCGAGACGTTCCAAACGATGCTGGATTTTGCTGGTGGCACCAACGATAAAGACTTGTAAACTTTTATCGATCGCATCTTTAATCGCATTTTCGATCGCTAAAGAAGCTGTCACCCCTAACAAAGGCACATCACTCAAGTCCAAGATTAAAACATCCGCTTCCTTCATGGCTGTGTGTTCCCTGGCGATCGCTTTCGAGACTCCAAAGATCATCGGACCACTGAGATAAAATAGGATGATGCGACCGTTAGCTTGGTTGAGTAACCTTTTTTCTTCTGGACTTAGGAGAATCTCGTCATCGTTATCGGTGATTGTTTTCACTTCCTGCGCTTGCAGTTCACTGAGGCGATCGATGGTGAGAATATTAGCAATAAAGACCCCCACACCCACAGCAACGATCAGATCGACGAATACTGTTAATAACAGTACACCGTACATGATTAGCGTCCCTTTCAGAGAAATCTTGTGGGAGCGTTTCAGGAAACTCCAGTCGAGAATATCGATCCCCACTTTTAGGGCAATTCCCGCTAATACCGCCATGGGGATACTCTTAGTTAAACCGGCGGCCCAGAGAACGACGACTAATAAAATTAAAGCGCGAGTAATGCCAGAAAGGGCAGTGGTCGCACCGGTTTGAATATTGACGACAGTTCCCATCGTGGCCCCGGCACCGGGTAAACCGCCACAGATTCCTGATACTAAGTTACCAATACCTTGACCGATCAATTCTTTATTCGATTTGTGTTCGGTACGGGTCAAACTATCGGCAATTACCGCCGTTAATAGGGTATCAATACAACCCAACATCCCTAAAACTGCCCCATCCACCAACATTGTGATCATTTGGGCAGCACTAAAGGTGGGCATTTGCAAGGTGGGTAAACCCACAGGAATATCCCCAATCCGGCGAATTTCAGCACCTTGGAAGAAAAACAGCGAAATCAGAGTTCCTATCACCAAAGCTAATAACTGAGGGGGGACAAAACGCTTGAATTTCGAGGGCATCAGGAAGATGATCGCCAAGGTGATCGCCCCCAGAATGGCTTCAGGGGGATTGATATTAGAGAGTAGTTCCGGGATTTTCTGCACTGTGCCTAAAACCCCTCCTTTGGGAGCGGCTTGCCCTAAAAAGGGCGGAATTTGCAGAATGATCAGGATTACCCCGATCCCAGACATAAAGCCAGAAATAACGCTATAGGGCATCAGGGTGATGTATTTACCCATTTTGAAGATACCGAACAGAATCTGGAAAATGCCCGCTAACATGACTACCGTAAAGGCCATGGGTAGGCCTAATTCGGGATTTCTGGCGGTTAAACTGGCCACGATCGCCGTCATTACTACCGTCATCGGCCCCGTCGGTTCCGAAATTAACGTGGGGGTGCCACCAAAAAGGGCAGCAAAAAAACCCACACAGACAGCACCGTACAAACCAGCGATCGCGCCAGCCCCAGAAGCTACACCGAAAGCGAGAGCTAGAGGGAGAGAAACGATGGCAGCTGTGAGACCACCAAAGATATCGCCCCGCAAATTGTCAAAATGAATACGATTGGTTATTTGCATGAGAATCCAACTGAGCAAAGGGTTTTTTGCCATAACAAAACCGGCGGTTGAGAGACCAGCCTTGATAGACAAAAGTTTATGGTTTTTAAAGATCGATTGTTATAAATCTATACTAGAACGGATATCTTGACAAGCAAATTTTATAAATTGAGTTTAAATCGATATATCTTTACAAAAGTATTGATTTAAACCTATGATATAAGCGGGGTGGGGAGGTTTTTACTCGTTCCCCTCCATTCCTGCTTCTGTTTAGCAAAGCTCCTCAAGGCAGTAACAGAAGTGTAGCTCTCTAGAGGCCTCTCTTGATTCACGCCACTTTACATCAACTGATTGTCTTTGAAGCGACCGCTCGTCATGGCAGTTTCACCAGGGCTGCTGAAGAACTATCGATCACCCAACCCACCGTTTCTACCCAGATGAAACAACTGACTAAATCAGTGGGTTTACCCTTATTTGAACAGATAGGCAAACGTTTGTATTTAACCGAGGCCGGACGCAGTTTATTAGTCACCTGTCAAGCAGTCCTCAAGGATCTTGATAACTTTGAGATGGCGATCGCCGATATCAAGGGCATTAAACAGGGTAAACTGCGTTTAGCTGCGGTATCCACAGCCCAATATTTAATCCCTCAGATCCTAGGTCCTTTTTGTCAACAGTACCAAGGGGTGGATGTGTCCCTAGAATTGACCAATCACCAAGACCTAGAAACAAGGATGATCAATAATGTTGATGACCTATATATTTTAAGCGAACCCCCCCAAGAGCTAAACCTGGAGATTCAACCGTTTCTGGAAAATCCCCTCGTGGTTATTGCTCGCAAAGATCACCCCCTAGCGGGACAGAAAAAAATTCCGATTAAACGACTGCAAGGGGAACCTTTTATTATGCGGGAAATGGGATCGGGAATTAGACGGGCAGTACAGCAAATTTTTCTCGACCATGGCATCACCGTATCTCTGCGTTTGGAAATCGGCAATAATGAAGCCATTAAACAAGCGATCGCTGGTGGTTTAGGAATTTCAGTTCTGTCTCAGCACGTCTTAAATTTAGATAATCCCAATGGGGAATTTACCATCCTTGACGTGCAAGATTTTCCCATCCAACGCCATTGGTATGTGGTTTATCCCAAGGATAAAAAACTATCTGTGATCGCCAAGACTTTTCTGGATTATCTCCTCAATATTCAGCCCCAATCCCTCTTAAAGGTCAAAATTTCTAGATGAGAAACCCCATCTTTGTTGAAGATGGGGTAAGGTAAAAATCAAATCAATCTAAACAGTAACAGGTTCTCGATCGAGGGGTTTAACGCGATCGAGCAGTGCTTGCAACTGTTCCCCTTCAATCACCTCTTTACTGAGGATTTCTTGGGCAATTTCTTCGAGTAAATCGCGATTTTGAGCAAGGATATCCAGGGCCTGCTGATGACCATTTTCGACAATCTCTTTCACTTCATTATCGATCGCTTTGGCCGTATCATCGCTCACCAAGCGCCGGGGATTCATCATACCATCTCCCAGAAAACTATTCTGTTGACCTTTTTCGTAGGCTAGGGGGCCGAGAGTCTTACTCATACCATAGGTAGTCACCATGCGTTCGGCCAGATCCGTCGCCCGCTGCAGGTCATTAGCGGCCCCAGTAGTAATACTACCAAAGATAATCTCCTCGGCGGCCCGACCACCTAAAAGAGTAGCAATTTGGTCGCGTAATTCCGTATCATCCATCAGGAAACGGTCTTCCGTGGGCATTTGCAGGGTATAACCGAGGGCTGCCATGCCGCGAGGCACGATCGAAATCTTAGCAACTTTACCACCCCCCGGCATAACTGCACCGACGAGAGCGTGACCAACTTCGTGATAAGCGACGATTTTCTTCTCTTTTTCCGAGAGAACCCGGCTTTTCTTCTCTAAACCCGCCACTACCCGCTCGATTGCCTCATTAAAGTCCTCTTGGGCGACGGTGCTGCGTTGATTGCGGGCTGCCAATAAAGCGGCCTCATTGACTAGATTAGCTAAGTCAGCACCGGCAAAACCGGGGGTACGGGTAGCAATCTGTTTTAAATCCACATCCGAGCCTAATTTTACCTTACCTGCGTAGATTTCGAGGATTTTTAAGCGTCCAGCCAGATCGGGGCGATCAACTAACACTTGGCGATCAAAACGGCCGGGGCGTAAAAGGGCGGGATCAAGAGTTTCAGGGCGATTAGTAGCGGCTAGAACGATCACCGTCGCATCGCCAGCGTTAAAACCGTCCATTTCCGTCAATAATTGGTTTAAAGTCTGTTCCCGTTCATCGTTACCCCCCATAAAATTACCGTTAGCGCGAGATTTACCGATCGCGTCTAATTCATCGATAAAAATAATACAGGGGGCTTTTTTCTTGGCCTGTTCAAACAGATCTCGCACTCGGGCCGCACCTGCACCGACAAAGAGTTCCACGAATTCCGACCCCGAGATACTAAAGAAAGGAACTCCCGCTTCTCCCGCGACTGCTTTTGCCAGCAGGGTTTTGCCTGTCCCCGGCGGACCGACTAGGAGGACACCCTTGGGAATCCGCGCCCCGATTTGAATGTAACGTTGGGGATATTTAAGAAATTCGACGATTTCTGCCAATTCGGTTTTCGCTTCTTCCACACCGGCCACATCTTTAAAAGTGGTTTTGGTGGTATCTCCTTCCACATAGACTTTAGCGCGACTTTTGGTAATCGATAAAGCCCCGGCTGGACCACCGCCACCGCTGCGAGCGAGGAAAAATTGCCAAATACCGACAAAAATCAGGGGAGGAATCACCCAACTAAGGACACTGCCAATCCAGCCATTTTTTGGCGGTGGCGCGGCGGCGAATTCTACGCCCTTGGCTTCTAGACGTTTGGGCAATTCTAGGTCAAAAATCGGTGTAGTGCTGAAAATTCGTCCGTAGTTGCCCTCTTGGTCGTTTTTAAGCTGATAACGAATCTCATTCTGTCCCACGGATACCCTAGCGACGTTGCCATCTTCCACTTGGTCGATAAAAAGACTATAGGGAACTTTGGGGACGCTAGGGCCAAATAATTGCGGGAAAAGGAGGTTAACAATCAGAAATAAGCCGCCTACGGCTAATAAAACATTACCGATCAGGCGAGATTGTGAAGGAGGTTTGCTTTTTATACTCATTGCTGGGCCTGATTGATTAAAATTAGTCTCTATCCTCTCCTCATTGTAGGCTGTTGACTGCTCAAGTTCAGATTGAATCAGGCGGGGGGATTACCGTCGTCTTCGGGCGGTTTTTGCCCTAGTAAAGCCTCTAGACGGGTTTGGGCAAGCTCAAAATCCGGCGCAATCCCTAAAGCTTTTTGATAACAGGCGATCGCTGCTTGGGTTTCGCCTAAATTTTCTAGGGTGCTGCCGAGATTGTACCAAGCTTGATAAAAATTATCGTCCGCTTCTAGTACCTGTTGCCAACATTCTAAAGCTTCTTGCCAACGTTGCAGTCCGTATAGGGCGCTGCCTCTAGCGTTAATGATTTGGTGATCGTTGGGGGTGATTTCTAGGGCGCGATCGTAACTATTTAACGCTTCTTCGTAGTTACCGACCATGGCTAAGGCACTACCCCGATTATGCCAGGCCGAGGCTAATTGGGGATCGATCTTCAAGGCCTGTTCCCAATCAGCGATCGCATTTGACCAATTGCCTAAATTTGCCTGTTCTAAGCCCTGATGAAACCAATCTTCGGCAGTTTCAGGGTTTTTACCTTCCTGGGAGGAAAATTGAGCGATCAGACTATCAATAATGCTTTCTGCGTCCTTATTTTCGATGCCCAATTGTTCGGCCATTTGGCCCGCTAGGGTAGGATCGTTTTGCAGACGGTCAAATAATTCATCGAGGGTCAGGGTTTCTAATTGGGGATTTTCTGGGTCAGCACCGTTAAAATCGCTAGTTTCACCCGAATATGAGAGATTTTCTGGGGGTTGCGGCTGGGAATAACTGCCCGGGGCCTCATCGTCGCCGGCGTATTCCCAGATTAAAGTGGCAGTTTCTTTGGTGTAGAGTTGATAACCGATCTCGTAGGAAGCTTCACCAATACGTTCAATCCCGGGGAAAGCGCGAGCTAATTCTCCCAAACGGATCATTCTGGTGGCGAGAAGTTGGTTAAGGGAAGCGGAGGATTGCAGACGGCTCCCAAAGCGCTCTAACCATTCTACCCAATCTTTTTGCCGACCTCGATCGCCCAATTTCTCAAAAAATCTCAGAATTCTGCCTTCGTGCCAACCGTGGGACACTCCATCGAGTAACTGCATATAGAGAAACTCGTAGTCTGTATCGGTTAGGGGAACAGATTCGATCGCTTGTACTCTCCCCTTTCCCCCTTGTCCCCCCAAAAGTCGGGTAAAAAAGTTTTCGATCGCACGCCAAAGTTTTCTTAAAAGTCCCTGCATTCTAATCTCGACACTGGTTTTATTAATCTTGCAAGCATCACCCAATTAGTCTAGCAGTTATCAGTTATCGGGGATTGACTCTCCCCCGCTAACCGCGGAGCGCGGTGTAGCGGGGGATTCTCGGTTCTTAGGCTTTTAACTAGATCGACCGAGTTTAACCCAGTCGATCCCCGTCAAATCGCCTCCGCGAGCGTTTTCTAACACGGTCAGTCCGACCGCGTTTTTTCCTCGGTTCTCAATTACCTTCGCTGATGCCGTATCTCTCGGTTCAATGTGGCCGCAAGAATCACACCGGTGAACTCTTTCCGATAACGCTTTTTTACCAGTAATTGCGCCACAATTCGGACACTCTTGCGAGGTTCCGTTTTTATCAACCTTAAGATAATATTTTCCCCGTTTCCAAGCGACAAACGGTAATATCTCGTTAATAAAACTACCGATACCTGAATCCAGAGATTGTTTTCTAACGATCCCTCTAGACCAGGAAACGAAGTTAATATCTTCAACAAAGATATTATCAGCGAGATCGCAAAGGTAATGAGCTAACTTAAAATGCCAATCTCTACGAGTATTAGACACTTTTTCGTGTAATCTCGCTATCTTATCTTGGAGTTTCAACCAATTGTTCGAGCCTTTGACTTGATGTTTCAAGCGTCTTTGTAGCAATTTAAGCTTACTCTGTACTTTCAACAAAAATCGAGGGGCTTTGATTAAATCTCCCCGTGAAGTAGCGACAAAACTCTCAATTCCCGCGTCAATTCCTAAACAGGTCTTCCCTACTGTCATATCGGGAACTAATTCCGGAGATTGGAAAGAAACCAAAACGTAAAATCCCGACGCTTTTTGGATAATTCGAGCTTGTTTAGGCTCAAACCCAGACGGGTACTTCCTAGATTTCCTAATCCGAATTTTTCCCAATTGTGGAAAATTTAAGTATTCGTCACCTAAGAAGTTTTTTGACAGCGCAGGAAAAACAAAACTCCGCATCTTTTTCTTAAATCTAGGAAAGCCGAAGCCTTTCGATTTCATGTGGTCAAACGCTTTATCTACAGTTTTTAAAACTTGCTGTAAGACTTGAGCGTTAACCGTCTTTAATATCGGGTAAACTTTTTTAGCTTCCGTTAGATTTTTAGCTTGAACGAAGTAATTTGGATAGGGTTGATCCGCAGGAATTATGTACTCAGAAACTAGCGAACAGCGATCCGCAAGACACTTTCGAGAGTTTAACCAATCTTTCCGTTCCGAGAGCGCGTAATTATAAACGCTCTTACAAACATCAAGAATGTGGACAATCTCTCGTTCCTGTTTCTTGTTTACCTTTAGTCTGTACTGGTAGGTAAGCGTTATCACTGTCGTTAGTTTCGTGATGTGATGTATAGTTAAATTGTAACACTTACTGCCTAGTATATCAACTAATTACAATCATGGACCAAACTAATCGCTAACCTTAAAACAGTTAGTAGTCGCTTAATTAGACAAGAATTTCCGGATTTGGCGGCAAAGTATTTCGACAACAAACCCTATTTTTGGGCGGGAGCTTATTTCGTGGCTAGTTGTGGCGACGTTACTGTCGAACAACTAAAAAAATACGTCGAGAACCAAAACTCCCCAAAAGTGGAAAGGCTACTGCGTTAGTTTCATTCTGGTCGCGATTCATCTCCCGTTAACCGCTACGCAGTTTAACGGGAGTCCTCTCGCGACCTTGAGATAGGGGTGAGGGGTGGGGCAGATTTTTCCGGGATCAGTAAACAGTAATCAGTAAAAATACTCCTCACCTAATACCGCTTACCGATCACCGATAACTTAATTATTGGCCATCACCCAATTAACCAGAGTGCGGACGGGAAAACCGGTGGCCCCGGAATTATTAACGCCATTTTCCTTATCGCACCAGACGGGACCCGCGATATCTAGGTGCAGCCAGGGAGTATTATTAATGAATTGCTTCAAAAATAAAGCGGCTGTAATGGAACCGCCGGGGCGCGGACCGGTGTTTTTCATATCGGCAATTTGAGACTTCAGCCCCTCGAAATATTTTTCTTCTAGGGGCATCGGCCAGAATTTTTCGCCAGCTAATTTAGCGGCCTCTTGGAGTTGATCTGCGAGACTCTCATCGCTACTCCATAAACCGGCGATATCGTCCCCCAAAGCAACGACACAGGCCCCGGTTAAAGTGGCTAGATCCACGATCGCATCCACCTCTAATTTTTCCGCAAAAACCAAGCCATCGGCCAGGGTTAATCGTCCCTCGGCATCGGTGTTATTGACTTCAATAGTTTTGCCATTAGAAGCGGTTAAAATGTCCCCAGGGTGCATAGCGCGACCACTAATCATATTTTCCGTAGCCGGACAGATAAAGTGTACTTCCACTTCTGGCTGTAATTGGGCGATCGCCTTGGCTGCCCCTAGGGTGGCGGCACCACCCCCCATATCCATTTTCATGGTTTCGATGCCGCTGCCGGCCCCTTTAATATTCAAACCGCCGGAATCAAAGGTTAAACTTTTACCGACGATTGCTAGTTTACGTTTCGGGGCTACTTGGGGTTTATAGATTAAATGAAGGAATTTCGGGGGAATATCCGAGGCTTTGGCCACTCCAAGGAAGGCTCCCATGCCCAAGCTTTCGCATTCTTCCTGTTCCAGAATTTTGAGACTTAATCCGTATTCGGCGGCAATTTGCTCGGCGGTTTCTGCCATGGTTAGGGGGGTGACGGTGTTAGCGGGAGCATTGACTAATTCTCTGGCCAAAATCACTCCGGAACAGATTTGCTCGGCCTTGACGATCGCTGATGTTTGCTCTCCTAAACCCAATAACTCGACGGTTTCTAATTTGGCTCCTTTTTCCTCTTTAGTGGACTTGAAGCGGGTATCCTGATGATTGGCCAGCAGCAGCCCTTCTGCGATTGCTCCGGCAGTGGCGGACTGATCGCCAACTACCGGTAAACTGATGGCCAGAGCTTGGCTTTTTTGTTGTTTGGCCAGACGAGCGATGGCAGCGGCCGCTAGACGCAGGGTTTGCAGGTCGAAATCAGTAGTTTTTCCCAATCCCACCAGGATTAATTTGCGAATCGGACCACCACCTAGACGAGTCGCCGCACTGCTGCCTAATTTTCCCTCGAATTCCGTCTCGGAGATGAGATCCCCTAGGTTTCCCCCTAGTTTATCGTTTAATTCTGCCAATTCTCCTGCAATCTCGATGGTTCCTTCTGGTAAACCTAGGGCTAAAGTATCTCCTGTCCAAGTAAGGAGCGAGGTGTCAGTCGATCGAATATCCATTCTTTATCTCGATAATTCTTTGCAAATTGCTTCTATTAATCACTATACTGTAAGCTCTATCAGTTATCATCGATCATCTGTTGAGGTTTAGTGGCTCCCTGTCAAGAATCAAGGTCTAGCTCTTGCTAAAATCATTGTCCCTGATTGCTGATGCTGACTGGGGATAACTGCCATGGGTTCCACTACTTAGAAAAAATTACCAAGTTTGTGTTGATCACTCAAGGAGAAATTTTTATGGAAATATCTCGTCCTAATCAAGTAGAATTAACCGCAGAAGAACAACAGGAACTAGAAAAGTTGCGAGCTATTATCGAACAGGCTAGTGTTGATGGCGTGATCACTCAAGGGGAAAGGGAAAGAATCGCCCTAGCTATGAGGTCTGATGGTAAAGTGACCCTAGAAGAATTAGAGTTAGTCAGAACTTTAATTACCGAAAAAGTGAGCAAAGGGGAATTAGTTCTTGATTATCTTTAAACTCTGGAAAATCGGATAAAAAAAAAGACGGGGTTTTCACCCCGTCCTATTTGTTAAGAATTATGACAAATCCTTGACTTGTGATACTAATTGTGCTACCACATCTTGAGCGCTACCAAAGAGCATAAAGGTTTTAGGATTGTAGAATAATTCATTTTCTACCCCAGCAAAACCCGATCGCATACTGCGCTTAATCACGATCGTGTGCTGTGCCTTATCCACGTCGAGAATCGGCATTCCATAAATCGGACTAGCTTTATCGTGACGGGCAGCGGGATTAACCACATCATTCGCCCCAATAATTAACGCCACATCGACGCGCTCAAACTCAGGATTAATATCATCCATATCGTAGAGTTGCGGATAGGGAACATTAGCTTCGGCCAATAATACATTCATGTGGCCGGGCATTCTTCCGGCCACGGGGTGAATAGCATATTTAACCTCAACGCCATTTTTTTCCAACTGTTCAGCCAATTCTCGCACTGCGTGTTGTGCTTGGGCCACTGCCATGCCGTAACCGGGTACAATCACCACAGAACGCGCATAACCGAGCATCATTGCCCCTTCTTCTGAATCAATAGCATGAAACGATTTATCAAGGCTAGAAGTGGCGCTCGCTTCGCCTCCGGCACTAGCACCGGTACCAAATGCCCCAAATAGTACACTAGCCAGCGATCGATTCATGGCTTTACACATGATCTGAGTCAGGATAATCCCCGACGCACCCACCAAAGCACCGGCGATGATCAACATACTATTCATCAGGATAAAACCGACTACGCTGGCGGCAAGTCCCGAAAAAGAGTTTAAGAGGGAGATAACCACGGGCATATCGCCGCCGCCGATGGGAAGCACGAATAAAGCCCCGAAAATTAAGGAAAGTCCCACCAAAGTCAGGAAAACATCGATCGAGGTGGGATCGAAAAAGAGATAGACACTACCCCCTAAAAAGGTGAGTAGCAAGAGAATGTTAAAGGGTTGCTGGAAAGGAAAAGTTACGGGCGCGCCACTGATTAATTCCTGTAATTTGGCAAAAGCGAGGACACTACCGGTAAAAGTGACACCGCCGATCAATATACCCAAAATAGCGATCAGTATCGAGTCAAAGGCAATATTTTCACCACTTTGCAGTAAACGCCAGTATTCGCCCATGGCAATTAAAGCACTGGCAGCACCGCCTAAACCGTTAAAAATCGCCACCATTTGGGGCATAGCTGTCATCGGGACTTTTTGCGCCGAAACTAAGCCGATAATTGAACCAATCACCAACGCTACGGCGATTAAACCATAGCTGAGGATTTCTTGATTGATTAAGGTGGCAATAACGGCGATTAGCATCCCGATGGCAGCCAGAAAATTGCCTTGACGGGCAGTAGCGGGGGAAGATAATTGTTTAAGACCGATGATAAATAAAATGGCGGCGAGTAGATAGGACAACTCGATCCCTGTGATAAGGGCATTATTCATGATTTAGCCTCTTTTTTCTTGAACATTTGCAGCATTCGATCGGTAACGACAAAACCACCGACCACGTTAACCATCGCCAAAATAACGGCAATTAACCCTAAAATTACGGTTAATTGGTGCCAATCCGTGCCTCCGGCGATGAGGAGCGCACCGACAACGGCGATACCTGAAATTGCATTCGCTCCCGACATCAGGGGTGTATGGAGAGTGGGAGGAACTTTATTGATCACCTCGAAACCGACAAAGGAAGCGAGGACAAATACCACTAAAGCGGTTAAAAGTTGGGCAGTCATTGGTTAAGTAAAAAGGGGATAGGGTTTGGGGATAGGGAAGTGGGGTGATGGGGGATTGGGGAAGTGGGGGATTGGGGAAGTGGGGGATTGGGGAAGTGGGAATTATGAATTATGAATTATGAAGTGGGGAGAACAAAGCTGCCTTCTGACTCCTGACTCCTGACTCCTAACTCCTGACGACCGACTCCTGATAGCTAAAAAGCGGATAACTGTTCACTGAGGGCGGATTTAATGCGTTGGTTGCGGATTTCGCCAGCGTGGGTGACACAGGCACTATCAATGATGTCATCGGCAAAATCGAGGTTTAAACCGCCCTCTTTGCTGACTAAAAGCTGTAGCAGCATTTGCAGGTTTTTGGCGTACATCTGGCTGGCATTGGTGGCCACTGTGGCAGGAAGATTAACGGCTCCAACGATTTTTACCCCATTTTCGATGATTTCTCGTCCCGGTTGGGTGTAGGCGCAATTTCCGCCCTGTTCCGCCGCTAAATCAACGATTACCGCCCCCGCTTTCATGGTGGCGATCATTTCTTTGGTGACTAGCAGCGGGGCCTGTTTCCCTGGTACTTGGGCGGTGGTGATCACCACATCAGCCCGCTTAATTGGTTCCGTTAGGGCTTGACAAATGCGCTCCTGTGTGCTAAGAGAAACCTCTTTGGCGTAACCGTTATCGGCGACGGTATCTTCTTCTAGGGGCATTTCAATAAATTTCGCCCCGACACTCTGCACTTCTTCTTTGACTTGGGGACGAATATCAAAAGCCTCCACCACTGCCCCCAAACGGCGGGCGGTGGCGCAAGCTTGCAATCCGGCAACTCCTGCCCCCAATACCAGCACCTTGGCTGGGGCAATCGTACCGGCGGCGGTAGTCATCATCGGGAACATTTTCGGCAGCTGCACGGCGGCGAGGAGTACCGCTTTGTAACCGGCGAGGTTAGCCTGAGAGGAGAGGGCATCCATACTCTGGGCGCGACTACTGCGGGGAATTAATTCCATGCTCAAAGCGGTGATCCCGCGATCGGCTAATTTGGCAATGCGCCGGGGTTGACGCAGGGGATCGAGAAAGCCGATGAGAATACCCCCATTTTTGAGGCGATCGATCTCGCTATCGCTAGGAGGGACGACTTTGAGAATAATATCGGCAGTTTCATAGATATATTCGCTGTTTTCGCTCAGGGCGGCTCCCACGGCACTATAGGCACTATCGGCAAAGTTGGCACTAATTCCCGCCCCATTTTGGACAATTACCTCAAATCCCGCCTTGACTAAACGGGCGACGGTATCCGGCACTAGCGCCACCCGCGCCTCGCCTTGGTCACTTTCTTTGATTACGCCGATTTTCATGGCTGGGTTTCTCCTTAATAAGTCCTTCTCTTGTCTTATGCTGTTAGGGTAAGGGTTTCGTTAAATGCGATCGATCCCCTGGGATAATTTCGAGTCAAAATTGCTTTTCACTTCCATCCTAGCTATCCTCACCTTTCTGGCTCTTTTTCGGGGTGAATCTTAGGATTATCTTCAGAATTAAAGGGTTTTGAGCGGCATTGCTTGGGTATTTTTTATAATAATGAGGTACAAGTTTCTCTTTTTTGGGAACGCCAGAACGGTTAACATTAACTGGTCTTCGGTCGTAGATACCAATTTAGGTTATACTTCATCTTTATGAGAAAGGCTGTAAGTTGTTTCTCAGTTCTCCCTCACCGAGATTATAAACTAATAAGCAGAGGGACATTAAGAATAACATTGCCTCGATTCTTTCTGAGATTTTGACAAAAAAACTATTGTGCTATCCATTAAGAAATTACCTTAAAGTTTCTAAAATTAATGACAAAGGTAAATCGAGGGCTTGAGCAATTTGTTCAGCAGTTAGCCCTAATTGCACCAGTCTGGGAACGGTTTCTAGTTTTGCTTCTTTTAATTTTTCTTCAATTATCAAGTTTTCGGTTTCAATTATATCAGAATTATCCGTGGCTAAGTTTTCAGGAGATTGAGGGGAGTTAGGACAAAAATTAAGTTTGTCAATTTGTCCAGAATTAACCAAGTTATTGCTACTATTAGTAATTATTAATCTTTCAATTGCTGATCGAACATTTGATTTGTTTAAATCTTCGCCTAATGCTTCTGAGAGAATGTGCCAAAGTTCATAGGCTTTATCTCTAGCATGACCTTCACTGCATTTATAATCTTGGGCGATTTGAGCATATTTATAACCATTAAAAACGCTTTTTAAAATCCCCAATTGTAAAGTATCTAGGTGTTTTCCTGTTTGCCTAAAAACCACCTCATCAATAAGTTTAAAAATCTCTTGAGTATCCATGTTAATGACTTTTTTGCCCTCAGCTAGATTACCGTCATTATCCGTTATTATCCGACTTTTGTAAAGAGGCTTAATAAAAATCCCGACAATATCCGTTGTTTACCGTTTAGTAACTAGCATTTAATAAATAAAAAAATGAAGAATTAATTAAAGAACATATTGATAGTCGATCCAAATGTTATTTTTATGTTAGTCGGATAGACTAAAAACATCAAATGAAAGTAGAGTGTTAAATATGGCGAAAATTGACGGTATTCAATTACCTGCTGACTTAAGTGGTAGCTTAGGAGGCACTCCTGAAGAAGCTGCCAAAGTCTTTTTATCTGCAGCAAGTAAAGGTTTAGCTAAAGTTATTGCTGATGCACTTGTGGATGCAGTGGGAGAAACCATAGGAGATGGTGCCGCTCCTGATTGGACAAAATTAATTACAGGTGCTGCAATTAATCTAGACTGGGAAACACCTCCTAAAACTCTTCCTCAGAGAGTAGTTACCCTTGCTCAGACGGGGGAAAATGCTCTAGGTGGTGTGTCTGTTGGAATTTCTATTAATGCTACGTTTTAGAATCACTGTTCTAATGATAATCAAGAGTAACAAAGTTATGCTGCTGAGTTACTCTTTTTCCAATTACTTTATATCACTCCCAGAAAAAATCGATGCCTTTAAGAGTTGAACAAGGAAAGCCGATCATTTTACAAGCAGCAGCTTTTGTAGCTTTTGTCAGCGATGATACCCTAGGGCAAGCCACTAGAATTAACAAAATCACTTGGATTAAACAAGAACAAACCCAATGGTGTTGGGCGGCTTCAATGCAGATGGTTTTTCAGCAAAATGATGACATCACAACACAGCAATGTAACCTTGCCAATGTTGCTTTTGAATTAACAGGTTGTTGCAGTTCACCTAATAGTTCATTATGCAATAAACCCTTGCCGATTCTTAATATTGCTCCTATGTGGGTAAGGTATAGTTTTAATCCAATTTATATTAATGGTTTGATTGAATTTACCACCTTACAAACTGAACTTGATAATCAACGTGCAGTAGAAATCGGTTTTAAATGGAATGGAGGAGGAGGTCATGCTGTTTTAGCAGTCGGTTGGGATATAATTGATTCAGTCCCCCAGGTCATCATTTATGATCCTTGGCGGGGTGAAATAATTATTCCCTACGATCGAGTTAAAACTGCCTATGGCGAAGGTCAATGGCGATGGACATGGATTAATATTAGGAGATAAACTAAAATGGCACATTTTAAAACTTTACCCGATGACGTTTTAACTCAATTACAAAGAAAAGTAGGTTTTAGCTTGTCTAGAATAACTGAGTCTCTCGGTGCAGTTTCCCCTGCTTTGCATGAAAGTGTAGATGTCTGGAATCTACCCGCAAATGCAGTGGTTGAACCAAGCAACGATTTAACCCGTTTAGCTCGTCCATCAGGGCAATGGCATCTGCAAGTAAAATCAGATAATACCCCGATCGCCTATGCTCGCTCTAGCAGCCTTGGCAGTGAACCTACAGATTGGTCTGTGGATGGAATTTTTCAATCGGAATTAGCAGAAAAATTCGATCAAGCTATTAGCTGGATTGATGAAAATATCCCTGAAGAAAATATCATAGTCAGATTATTAGTGATTCCAGCTTATCAAACCCATGCTTTATGGTTGATTGACGAAAGTAACATCAATAATCAAAAAATTCTTGTTATTGATGCTCCTCTTGAATATGGCTTTAATTTACCGCCCAGGATTGATAAACCTCAAGAAATAGAGCAATTTCTTAACCAACTACGCTCGGTTAAACACGCTGAAGGATTAACGGAATAGGGTGGATAATTCTGCTCGGCAAAACCTAATCAGATGTTTAATATCGACAAAGCTGCCATTGTGCGACACTAACAACAGGGATAAGCTGCCCGCGTATTTAAATTGCTTGTTGAGATGAGGCAAGAGGCAACAGTAAAGGGATTGGGGGAGAACTAATCTAAGGATAGGCGGTTAAAATGCGTCTTAGCTTATTCCCTATCTCAACAACAAAATTAATAAATAGAGACGTACCGTAGATAATACGTCTCGACGCTCTCAAAGTTTTACAGTTCTTTTAACTTCGATCGCAATTCCTCTAATTCCGCATCCACTGCCGAATCCCTGACGGTGGTTGCTTGGGGTAAAGTGGGTTGACTACTAGAAGCTGTACCGGGTAATGCTCCCCCGGACATTTGTGCTTTTAGCATTGCTAATTCATCATCCACATCGCTACCCGATTCTAGTGCAGCGAATTGACGTTCCATGTCGCTACCAGTGATTTCACCGATCGCTTGACTACGGGCTTCTATCTGCATAACTTTTTCTTCCATGCGCTCAAAAGCGGACATGGAACTACTGGTATCGATACTGCCGAGGGTTTTTTGGATTTCTTCGTTAGCTTTTGCGGCTCTGGAGCGAGCTACTAACATATTTTTCTTGGTTTTTGCCTCAGAAATCTTACTTTCGAGCGCAATCAAGTTTTTTCTTAGACTTTCTACCTGTACTGTTTGCTGATCCAGTTGATTTTTGAGAATGGCGGCGGTTTCCGTGAAATCTTTCTTGCGTTTAAGAGCTTCCCTGGCGAGGTTTTCATCCCCTTTAGAAAGGGCTAATTTGGCTCTTTGTTCCCATTTATTGGCTTCTGACTGGTCTTTGCTGTATTTTTGTTCCGTTTGTCGTTGTTCAGCGATCGCTCTAGCGACCGCTTGACGTACCTGTACTAGATCCTCTTGCATATCACTGACAGCTTGTTCCAGCATTTTTTCTGGATCTTCAGCCTTGCTCACCATATCATTGAGGTTAGCTCGGACAACTCGGCTAAGGCGATCGAATAAACCCATGACGCTCTTGTTCCTCTCGGTGTGTACTAAATCAGTTAACTGTTCTTAAAATTTCCTATCTTGCCTAACGGCTCATCCTCTAATTTGACACTCTCCGCCCTAAAAGTGCGGAGATTCTTGGGCTGAATCCGGCCTCTACTAACTAAGTTAGCTTTGGACTTACAGTTTCATATCTAGTCCGACTACACCTATAAGGCAAGCACTCTTAAAGACTACTCCCCAAGCGTAAATTTCTGTGTGTCCCACAGTATTTAATTGTTTTGGGTTCTGACAGTTTGGACTTAATTAAACACCATTGACTGTTAGAAATTTTGAGATCACGGAGTAGGACGTTTAACCTGTTTGCTCACGTTCTCACGGTCGGAACCACTTGTGGGTATTTTAGCACAAGGCCATCCTAAAAGGACGGGGTTTTCAACCCAAATTTCTGATCAACTACAGAAGCAATCAGCAGTCAGTATTCATCAGTCAGATGTGAGTTTACTGATTACTGATTACTGATTACTGATTACTGTTCACTGAAAATACACCCCACACCCCACACCCCACATCACTCATCCAAGTTTTCTTGTTTTAACTTGAGTAATTCCGCTTCAATTTGTTTTTGTCCCTCCAAATCTTGGAATTGTCGCTCTAAGGGGTCTTTATACTGGATTAAATCGGCTTGGGATTCGGCTTCTAGGACTTTTGCTTCTAATTTCTCGAAAATAGTCCCCATCTGACTGCTGTTCAAACTGCCCATAATTTCTTGAGCTTTTTGGCTGGCGCTCGCTGATCGCAATCTGGCCAGATAAAGGCTTTTCTGTGCTTTCATCTCAGCATATTTGCGTTCAATTGTCAAGAGTTCTTTCTTTAATTTTTGTATAATAGCCGTTTGTTGTTGCAGGGAGGTTTGTAGGGGGGTGATCTGACTTTGATAGGTTTGCCATTGGCTGAGAGCTTGACGGGCGAGTTCCTCGTTACCGTGATGTAGGGCTAATTGGGCGCGTTCGTGCCAAGTTTGCGCCGCTTTTTCCTGTTGTTGTCGTTGGCGCTCGGTGCGTTTCTGGGTAGCGACGGCTGCCGCCAGGGCTTGTCGCATTTGGATCAATTCCCCTTCCATCTCCAAGATCGCCTTTTCCAGCAGTTTTTCTGGATCTTGATTTTCCTGAATCAGACTATTGACTTGGGCGCGAATTGCTTGGCCCATGCGCTCAAACAAACCCATTACCGTCCTCCCGATACCAACCCTAATAGTTTACCGAAGTGCCGCTCCTATCAATAATGATAGAACTAGGGACGGGGGACTGGGAGGGATCGGCTGTTTCTGGGGGTGCCGGACTACTGGGAGAGGGAGAAGGGGATACTTGTAATTCTGGCGGTAACTGTTTCATTAACTCCGTGGCATCCTGTCGGTTTTGATTAGCCAGACGACGGGCTTTTTCCCGTTGAAAAAAGGGTAAATTAGCGGGTGATTCTTCTCTTTGACGCAATTCCTCTAACATTCGTTCGTTAATTATCGCGGTCGAGGGGGCGGGGTTGACTTGGGGCGGTGGCGGTGGTGGTGCGGAAACTAGGGAAGATGCTGGAGGGGTACTGGGGTCCGGGGGGGCGACGGGTAAAGATTGCTTGATCTTACTGACGGGTAATTGATGGGCCGGCATTGGGGATGGTGGCGGATTCGGGGGTAAGAGGGCATTAGTCAGATTGATAGCGGTGGGGGGACTCTGAACCACTGGTGGGGCGGGAATGTTAGTTATCGGGCTAGTTTTAACCGGAGGAGCGGGAATATTAACGATCGGACTGGTTTGAGGAGTTTTCTGTACTGGACGAGCGATCGCTATCAATCGCTCGAGGTGGCGGGAGTTATTTGGGTGCTGCTCGCGGGGGGAATTCTCAGCTTTGCTCGGGGTGGGGGTGGTGCTGGTTAACCATTGATTGAGACTGAGGAGACTATTAGCAATTAAAAAGATCACCATTGCCCGGATGCCCCAAGGGGTAAAAAAGACATCTTTAGCTGGGGGATAGACGTTAATGACAGCAGCTTCTAGGTATTCTGGTTCCTGAGCGGGATCGATGGCTGAACTGGGTTGATGGACGATCGAGAGAGGCAAATCTTGGGAGGATGGGGATCGATCGGATTTCATGAGGGTATTAAAGGTTATGCTGAAAAGTTAGCAGGTTTTTTCGTCCTAGTCTAACGTGGTACTCTCTAGATTTTCCAGATGTCTTTACATTCTCTTGACAAAATTTTGGCGGCTATTACTCAACAGGCGGGTTGGGAAGAATATCGCCACTATGAGCAAGTGCTGCAATTATGGCCAAAAATTATTAATCCCCGTCTGCTGGAGCAAACCCGGCCTTTTTCCCTCAATCGCGGGGTTTTATCGGTGGCTACCAGTAGCGCCACTTTAGCACAGGAATTGTCTTTACAACGCTATAGCTTATTAAAACGGCTTAATAGTCAGTTAGAGACTCCCCTGAGCGATATCCGCTTTTCTGCTGCCCGTTGGCAGCAAGATAGTCAGTTAATTCCTCTAGAAGCGATCGCACCTAAATCCCTGAGAGATCATCCTAGTTATGTCACCCCGGAAAAACCGCCAGAAAATCCCCAGCAACCGGACAGTTTAGAGAGTTGGAGCCAGAAAATACTTCAGAGAAATCGAGCCTGGCCGATTTGTCCTCGTTGTCAGTCTCCCAGTCCCCCCGGAGAGCTTGAGCGTTGGCAATGTTGTGCTTTTTGTTTTGCCCAGTCGGGCGGAGTAAAAGATTCAATTTTTTTATAGTCTTGTGGAAAGAGTGCTTTTGAGTCGGGAATCAATAGGACTATCTTTTCTGTCTTAATTGAACCTGTATTCATCAATTCTATTCGGCTAAGGCTTGATCCCCGGTTTGTTATCGGCGATACTAGAGCCGATAACCGCGGCCACAACTGAGTTAAACTCCTCTGTTTTGAGACAGTGCTGCTTTTTGCAAAGTAACTGTTAAAAGATTCTAAAAATAAAATTTTTTTTGGGGATCACTAAAAACTATATGGCGTATCAGTCCTAGCTATGCTAGTCAGGAAAATACCCTTGGCACGGGGTAGGACAATATTACACAGAGCGAAAAGAGAGTCATCCCTTGAGTTCCTTATAATCATCTTCCTTTTAAAGCCAACCCATGCAAGCCGCAAACTTTCTTACTTCTTCCTGTCGATACTGCCGATACTATCAAACCCAAGGTCGGCGCGGTGGCACTTGTCAACAACTAGATGTTCCCGTCGAAGCTCATTGGAAAGCCTGCGCTCTAGCGATGCCTCCTTTTGGCACTGAATGGCAACAACTCAATCGGGTGGTTAGTTTAGAACAGTCTCTAGAATTAACCTGTGCAGTGTCGCCCACTCCCGTGGTGGTTTCCCCTAGTCGTCATGCTCCCCGACAACCGATCGCAGTTTAGAGTGTCTAGGTCCTAAACAGGAGCAAAAAATTGGCGTTGCCCATTAAAAATATGAATTCACCCTCCCACATCTTTCAGGGCGCTATTTTTGAGATAATAGATGAGTTGATTGCTAAGATAAAGCTGGGAAAAGCAGAATTGCTGTAGAAAGTATTCAGGAGTTGAGAGTTGGGGTTTTAGGGTTTTGGGGTATTAGTTGAAATTCCCCTATCTCCCCACACCCCATACCCCACACCCCACACCCCGCACCCCACTTCCCTATAATTAATGTCGCCAGAATGCCCCTGATGACTTCTCCTCGTCCCCTAAAAATTGGTATAGTTGGCACAGGGTTCGCCGCTCAACGTCGCGCTGAAAGCTTGCAAGCAGACGATCGCGCCCAGCTTCTGTATTTTAGCGGTAATAGTCCCGAATCAATCGCTAATTTCTCGCAAAAATACCAAATTTCTGCCCTAGATTCGGCAATAAGCCTGGCCAGTCATCCTGATCTCGATCTGATTGTCATTGCCAACGTTAATCAGGCCCATGCCTCGATCGCCCGTACTGCCTTAAAATCTGGTAAGCACGTTATCGTCGAGTATCCTCTGGCTTTTCACCCGGCAGCGGCAGCAGAATTAATCACCCTAGCCGAAACCGAGAACAAATTACTGCACGTCGAACATATTGAACTTTTGGGGGGACTGCATCAAACCCAACAGCAGTATTTAGACAGCCTCGGCAATATCCACCTAGCCCGTTATACCACAATCGCCCCCGGCAGACCAGCACCCCGGCGCTGGACATTTCATCGGGATTTATTCGGTTTTCCTTTAATTGCTGCTCTTTCTCGTATCCATCGCTTTACTAATTTATTTGGGGAAGTGGAGTCCGTATCCTGTCATTGTCGTTATTGGAATGTCCCAGAATCCAATTATTTTCTGGCCTGTTTGTGTGAGGCGCAGTTATTATTTAAAAATGGCTTAATTGCCGAAGTTACCTACGGCAAAGGGGAAGTTTTTTGGCAAAATGAGCGAACTTTCACTATTCATGGTGAGGGGGGCAGCTTAATTTTTGAAGGGGAAACAGGGCAGTTAATTAATAGTGAAGGTAGCCAAGCTTTAGAAGTGGAAACCCGTCGTGGTCTTTTTGCTAAAGATACCGCCATGGTGCTAGATTATCTGTTCGATCGGGTTCCTCTTTATGTTACTCCCCAAGCCAGTCTTTATGCCCTAGAAGTGGCCTATGCTGCCTATCAATCTTCTTTGTCGGGAAAAACAGTTTTTCTCGGGGCCAATTAAACCGACTTAGACTTTTTGAATTAACTTTCTGCCTAGTAAACCCTGGGGACGAACTAACAACATAATAAAGAGAATAGCAAAAGCGATCGCTTCTCGATAACCGGAATATTCTGCGGGAACAAAAGCTTCGGCAATACCCAATAATAAACCACCGATTACCGCTCCGGGGATACTTCCCAATCCCCCTAAAACGATCACTCCTAAACCTTTTAATCCGAAAGCAATGCCGAAATAGGGGCCAGCGATACTAACACTAGAACCGACTAAAGTTCCTGCTAAACCTGCCAAGGCACCACTAATAAAAAAGGTAATCACAATAAATTTTTCGGGATTGATACCCAACAAACTGGCAGTGGTAACATCTTCAGCTACCGCTTGTAAAGCTTTGCCCATTTTGGTAAAATTAACCCAGTAAGTTAGTAAAGCTACCATAACTGCTGAAACCAGAAAAATAATAATCTGAATTGTGCGAATTGCCACCGGGCGATCGGCTGTACCGAAATTAATTGCGGGGGGAAGATTGCCATAGATCCCATCGGGAAAAGTATAAATTTCTGCCCCGAATAAGTATTGAATGACATTGACAATCACCACGGCTGCCCCTAGGCTAGAAACCAGAGTTAAGAGAGAATCGGAACCCCGTACCCGGAGGGGTTTAAAGGCCAATCTTTCCAGAAGAACCGAGGTGAAACCTGAAAGGATACAGCCTAGCAAGAGTGCTAAAAAAAAGGGTAAGGAAAAGGGTAATTTGGCATTAGCCAATAAACCATTAAACCCGAAAACTCCCCCCGCTAGAGCGTAGGTAAAATAGGCACCGAGGGTAAAAATTGCGCCATGGGCAAAATTGATAATCCCTAAAATGGAAAAAATCAAAGTGTAACCGAGGGCAAAAATAGCATAGACACTACCGATCGATAAACCGTTTAAAACCTGTTGAAAAATCGTTACTAGATCCATTGTCAGGGTTAGCTAGGGTAACTTTTGATTATAACTGACGGTCGCCACCACATCCGGTAAAGGACGCTGCAGTTTATATAACCAGAATAAACCGAAAATACCAACAGCGATCGCCGCCAAACTAATTATTTGTGCCATTTTCAAAAGCCCAAACATTAAACTATCGGTGCGTAGTCCCTCGATCCAGAATCTACCTAGACTGTAGGCGATAAAATAGACTAGGGTAAGGGTGCCAATTTTTAATTTACTGGGGTGTTTTAACCCCCAGAAAAATAGATAGATGAGTAGGGCAAAAACTGCCAGATTCCAGAGAGATTCGTAGAGAAAAGTGGGGTGAAAATAATCGACGGTGATATATTTTAAAGGACGACTAGCGGGAGGAATAAACAACCTCCAAGGTAAATTAGTCGGACTGCCAAAAGCTTCCGAATTAAAAAAGTTACCCCAACGTCCAATCGCTTGACCGAGAATAACTGAAGGAGCCACCAGATCGAGTAATTGCCAAAGAGAAACTCGATTAATGCGAGCAAAGATTAGGGCTGCCAGCAAACCCCCGATAATTGCCCCGTGAATAGCGATACCTCCCTTCCAAATGGCGATAATATCAGCAGGATTTTGCGCGTATTCTTGCCACTGAAAGAGAACATAGTACAAACGGGCTGCAGGTATGGCCCCCACTACTAACCAAATAGCCAAATCAGCGATTAAATCGGGATTGATCGCTCTTTTTTGGGCGAGGTACTGGGAGAGGGTGACACCCAATAATACCGCCATAGCGATGAGAAATCCATACCAGCGCACCGAAATCGGTCCGATCTCCCAGAGGATCGGGCCGGGGGACTGAAAGACAAAACCTAAGAGCATAAAATTATTAAGAATAAAAAATTTTATCTTTCCTATAGTATCTTATGCTATGATTGAATACGGTAATACATTTGCGGATGTGGCGGAATTGGTAGACGCGCTAGATTTAGGTTCTAGTATCTTTTTGATGTGTGGGTTCGAGTCCCTCCATCCGCATTAACCTTCGGGTCGATGAAGTGTAACCTGATTTGGTATTGACGACCGACGACCCAAAACAAAGACTTCTTACCGATTCAGGAGAGAGGCGACTTCTCGTTTTAGTAAATTCAGGCATTTTGTTCGATAAATAAGGATTCTTTCAGTTCAAAAACTCTTTGGTTTGTAAGTACCTAAGCAAAATTAATTACACATTTCGATAAAGCTTTTGCCTCTTGCCTATTGCCTCTTGCCTGTCTTCACTAGGAAATTTATTTTGCATGACTACTTATTTTTTCCTTTTGACGGCTGACTCAGACAATGCTGACTCAACCAGAGGTTTTAAAATTTTTTAGAGGAAGTCTAATATCATTTTGCAAAAGTAATGACAGACTTAGTTGGTCATTAAACCTCTTGCCTAATTAATTTTTGATGGTTCAAAAATGAGAAAAATAGGCTCTTCTGGTTTTCGTGTGTTAATTTTTGTTATGAATTAAAGCAAGCAAACAGCTTAAGTCGAAGATGTTCAAAATTGGTAAATCCATAACTCATTCTTTTAATAAGCTTTATTT
>NZ_SFBV01000149.1:0-9457 GCF_007095585.1 Microcystis sp. M_OC_Ca_00000000_C217Col | reverse complement strand
CGCACCTGTATGGTTATAAAGTTATCAAGGTACTACATTTACCAAGCGGCTAATCCTCTAAACGTCTTACTGTCTAGTTTCTAGCCAACGAATCGCACCACACCCCACACCCTGTCCCCTAATGCCTAGAGAATTTCAATAATTCCTTGACTGCCATCGAGACGAATTAATTGACCATCTTTTAACAATTTCATGGCATTATGCACATCCATAACCGCGGGAATTCCGTATTCTCTGGCAATGATAGCACCATGGGATAATTGTCCCCCCACCTCGGCAATAATTCCCACAGCCTGGGATAATAAAGGGGACCATCCTGAGTCAGTATAGGGAATAACGAGAATAGTATTAGGGGCAATTTCTAGATTTTGTAGGGTTGGCATAATTTTGATTCGTCCCTCCACTGTCCCCCCACTAGCGGCAATTCCCTGTAAGCGTTTTTTTGCAGTTAAATTTGAAACTAAAAATTCTCTTTTCGGTGGTTGTCCATAAACGATATAGGGAATATCGGTTAATTGAGAGTTTTCTTGGAATTGTTGACGACGCTGACGGATAATCTGGTTAAGATTGGCGATTTTATTATTCTGACCCAACTGGGTAACTTCTGAGTAATTTAGATAAAATATATCTCCCGTCTCCGATAATATTTGCTGCTGTAACCAGAGGGTTTCCAAAGCGAGAAAATGCCAGCGTAGGTGAGCTAAAAGACGGGAGTAAATTTCAGTTACCTGGTTTTTGATATTTAATCTTTTTTGGACATTGTGGGAAGATTTGACTTTTTTATGGCTATTATTGCCCGGAATATCTAAGGGTAGTTGTAGCAGATATGGGGGATTTTCTCGCCATCTCGGTATGGAAATATCAGTCCCCACTTCGCTTAAATAACCGTAGGTTTCTAACCAGAGGGAAAAAGCTGAGTCAAAATCTCGATCGATCGTATTTTTTCTCAGTTCAGATAGCGATCGCATTGAGGCTATTTCTGGTGCTTGGGAGTTATCCAATTTCTCAAAAGGTACTCGGGAAATACTGCGACGCAAAGCGAAGCTAAGGGGGGCAAGAATACTATAATAGGTAGCTTTTTTTAAGACGGTTAAAATCTCCTCAATTTGCTCTAAAATTTCCCCAGAAGATAAAGCTTCTAGGGAAGTAGCGTTAATTTTTTCGAGCGTCGGGATAAAATAGTTTTTTTGATCTTGGCTAAAGTCTTTTTCTAACTGTAATTCCCGTCCTAAAAGTTTTAATAAACCGGGGGAATTAGCCAAGGTTGCCGCTAAAGGTGGTTTGGTAAACTTTGCCCCTTTGGTCAGGAATTCTAAGCTTTCTGGAGGTAATCCCATGCGACGGAAAATGGTTCCTAATAAAGAAGCATTAAAATAGGCTCTTTGATAGTGTAAAGTCGCTGTTTCATTGAAGTTCAAATCGAGGGCTTTTTTGTCTAAAACTAACTGGAAAATATCTCCCCAAACTCCACAGGTTAAAGGACGATTAATTGACCAAGGCAAAGGACGAATCACTCCAGGGATAACTTCAGCTGCGATTTTTCTTGTCCAAATTGGCTGTAAATTAGTGATAGGACGGCACTGTAATAACCATAATTTGTGTCCGTCATGAGTCCATTCTATATCTTGGGGAATGCCATGATCAAGGGTTTCTAATTGCCGACAAAGATTAGCTACCTGTTGAATAATAGCTGGGGGAATATCTCCCTCTCCGATGATGATATTTTCTTCTAAATTAACTCGATAACTTTCGGGGGTGATTCTTCCCGATACAACTCTGGTGGCATCTCCGGGTAAAGCTTCAATAACTACATCTAAACTGAGAGGATTAATCGGATCACGACTGAAGGCAACTCCCGAAAAAACTCCTCGAATTTGTTCTTGGATTAACACAGCCATGGCCGTGTTTTCTTGGCCTCGATCGAGTCGATAATTAACAGCATTAGGACTATTATAGGAGGTTTGGCAACTTAAAATCGCCGCCGCTAAATTTTCTCGATCGATGACGTTAAGAATTGTGGTATATTGTCCCGCAGATGAAGCAGTTTCACTATCTTCTCCAATAGCGGAAGAGCGCACGACTAAGGGATGATTAATATCAGGATTAAGAGATTCTATTAACGGTTGTGGATCATCCCCCGGTGGTAAAACCCACCCCCTAGGAATGGGATAACCGGCACGCTTAAGATAGGCTAAAGTGGCGGCTTTTTGTCCCACTTTTGAAGCAACCAGATTGTCATCAAGAGTTTGGATCGATCGATCTCCACGAAAAAAACGAAACATAGTTTTTGATTCATTGTTAACACTTGCTTCGGGTAAGTCTAAATCGTCGGCGATTTTTTGAAAAATTGCCCCTAATAAACAGGCTAAAGCAATGGCAGTTATAATATAACCTGAATCGTGGGGACGGCGCAAGGTGAGAATTAAAGCTAATAAAAATAATCCTACCAATCTACCTGTAGATTTTTCCCGAAAAATAGTAAAGCTAATCCCACTAATGATTGAGGTGAGAAAAACAGCGACAAAATCGTGAACGATTAATCCCCAGAAAACATTAGTAGTTCCTGCACCTTTTCCTAACCAATAGCGCCCCACGACTAAGGCAATTAAAGCTAATAATTCCCAAGAAGAGCCGGTGGGAAAAAATAAACGGGTTAGGAAAATAACGATAATTCCCTTGGCTGCTTCCGAAATTACCGCCAAAATTCCCACCAATTTACCCCCATGGTAAAAGGCGGCAGTTACACCGATATTACCAGTACCTAATTGGGATAATTTACGTCCAGTTACTAGATAATTTATCCAATCGATCAGAGGCAATCCCCCGATTATAGGACAGACTAAAAAAATAAATAGGGAACCCCAAATTTCTCTCATTTAAAATGCGTCTTAGTTTACGATCTTGTCTTAAGTACCTAGGCAAAATTATTTACACATGACGATCATTGCCCCGTAAGGGTTTTAGCTCGATCGGGCAGGTAATTAATTTTGCATGACTACTTAGTAACGACCTTGAGAACATGAACACGAAAGCGATCGAATAAATTGAGCTTAATGGCTTAAAAACCAAGCAAATGGAGCAAATAAAGGCAATAATTGCGGATTTTAAGCGGCAAAATCACCCCCTCAAACTGAAGAAAAAAGCGAAAAGAGTAAGGTGGACGATGCACACCCTACAGACTTAAGAAAATCTGATTGACAGTGAGATTTAATTCCGTGAAAGTCTGGGAAATTAGGCGATCGCTGTCTCGAAATTGCCGAATTTGATATTCTTCCTCAACTAAGCGACAAACAGAGATGGTCGGTTGTTTAGGAGTGCCAAGAAAATTACGCCCACCCAAGGCTGCATAATCGACAATCCAATATTCAGGAATACCCATTTCTTCATAATCAGCAAATTTTAAGTAGTAATCATCACGCCAGTTAGTCGATACCACTTCAATGATCAGAGGGATAGATGCACCCTCACTAAGGATTGATTCTTTTTTCCATAATTTTTCCTGAGCGAGCTTGGTTCGATTTAGCACTAATACATCAGGAAAATAACCAGAGTTTTTACCAGCAGGTCTGACAATCGCTTGGTTAGGAATTAAATAAGGAAGCCCCAGTCTATCAATTATTCCACTGAGTTTAACAGTTAAAAATCCTTTGATTTCCTCGTGTTCTCCTGCGGGTTGTGCCATTTCAATAATATTTCCATTGTGTAGCTCATAACGTACTCCAGAATTTTCAGGCAGCCAAAGGACGAATTCCTCGAAATTAACAGTTTTAGGTAGGGTTTGGCTCATAGCTGACAAAATAGCATTCTCTCTCTACTAACTTCCTTGGCTCTATTTTAGGGTTTGCGGCAAAAAGTTTTTTGTGGGGGCAGGGTATGGGGTGTGGGGAGTTTTCTGCTGTGAACAGTGAACAGTAAACAGTAGCAATGCTCACCCTACAGACTCTCTAGACAATCTGCAAACAATCTGCGATCAAACTATCGATGCTGCGCCCCTAGATTGCACCTGCTCTGATTGGTGGGGGCGTATATGTACGCCCTTTCTTCGATCGGATTTGCTGATCACCATAACCTCAAGAGAGCCATTAATAATTAGCCCCACCGAGATTAATTTACTTAATTCCCACTAAAAAAGTTGTACCGATCGCCATAATTGCCAATCCGATGAACTTACTAATTAGAGTCGCTTGCTTGGCTAATTTTTCCTTGATGACACTGCCAAGGAAAAAAGCACCAGATGCGATCGCTAATTGCATCACGGTAAAACCAATTAAATAGGCAACTAAAGCGGCAACTCGCGCCCCGATAATTGATTCTCCGTAGGCATAACCGTGGAAAATTCCCGCGATCATTGCCAAAGTTGCCAGAGCGATCGTATGAAGATTAGAATGATTTTGTAACCCTTTTTTCAGAGTTAAAATCACGCCAAAAATCACCACAGAAAGGGCAATAATTCCTTCAGGAAAAAGTAAACTTATTCCCTGTAAATGAATCCCTGTCCCGATTAAAGTGGCAATCGCAAAAGCGATCGGAATTAATAAACCCTGTTCCATCCCCACAGCAATTAAACCACTAGCCACCACAAAAGCTAAATGATCTAAACCGATAACCGGGTGAGCTAAACCCGATAAAAATCCGTTCCAAAAATTATCAGGAGTTTGCCCTGCCATGGCATGATGGGCGAGGGTTTTGCTGGCAAAAATTAACAGGAAGAGAGGGACAATAGTTAATATCTTTGTCCAACTTTGACGAAAAATTATCTTCATTGATTACCTCAAAATTATGATTCGGAAACCCGCGCAACAATCGCCCGGTGTCGGGGACTGGTGGGGGTAATGATCGGTGCTTGAAACCCCGCTTCAACTAATGCCTGTTCGATATCGAGAGTAAAATATTGATCGAGATAGGGTTCGGTACTCTTGAGTAAGGTGAGGACATAAGGGGGCATTTTTCGATAAATTTCCGAGCGCGGATTCATATCCATCAGCGTCAAATAACCCCCCGATCGCAATAAACGACGCGCTTCGGCGAAAATTTCTCTAGTAGCCTGTTGGGGTAGTTCGTGGAACATTAAAAACGAAGATACCAGATCGTAGGACTGACTGGGTAATTGAGTTTTTTCCGCAGCCGCGTGTTGCCATTGAATCGTCTTTTGTTTTTGTTGAGCTTGGTATTGGGCAACGGCTAAATAGTAGGGAGAGAGATCTAACCCAGTTACCCGCGCTTGCGGATAAGTATCTTGCAGTGCGAAGCTACTCATGCCGACACTACAGCCTAAATCGACAATATCGTTAATTTCTGCCTTGATTTGCTCCTTCAATATCCGGTGATATTCCCGCCGCAATCGCGGATCGCCGTCAATCCCCGCCCCGGGCCAGATGGTAGAATGAACAGCATAGGCGGCAGATTCTACCTCAAAAGCTGGCAACCAGTCTAAATTGCCCTTTTCGTAAGCGTGGAAAGAACAAACGTAGTATTCGGGATAGACGAGATCGGGATTTTCTACCGCTTGCAGTTCCCGACTCCAATCCCTTTGTTGCCATTGTTTGACGGTTTCTCGCCAAGGTACACCTAGTTTTTCGGCTCTTTTAATCATCATATTGCGGGCCTGATAGCGAGCGATGTCAAAAAGCGGTTTTATGCCGAGAATACGGTTAACTAGACCAGAAACAGGATTAAAGGAGGCCGGAACGGGTGTAACTGTCATAGAAAAGCTTCGATCGTAAATTTTCCCTTTCTCATCTTATAACAGTGATCAGTGATCAGTAATCAGTAATCAGTGAAAAAACAGCACTGTCACCGCCATTTAATACTGCTCAGTTAATACCACTCACTGACAACTCACATCTGATAACTGTTTACTGACCACAGCAAAAAGCTCCCTAACCCCCCATCGGTTCAATTTTTATTATGAGAACAATCGCTGAAATCAACGACAAAATTGCTAAAAAAACGGCTGTAGTCTGGACAGTAGAGGAATTAAAAAGCCGCGTGAACGAGATGGGAATTAAGGAGGTTTTTTCCCAAGTAGATGTGGTTTGTACGGGAACCTTTGAACCGATGGAATCTTCCGGGGCAATTATTAATTTAGGTCAGACGGATCCGCCGATAAAAATTCGTCAATGTTGGTTAGATGGGATTCCTGCTTATGCCGGTTTTGGGGCGGTGGATTTATATTTAGGAGCCAGTGCTATTAGTGATCTAGCGGCCAAAAATGAGAATTTAGAGGCAGAAAATCCCGAAAGGGGTGGCGGACATATTATTGAGGATTTAATCGCCGGAAAATCGATTCAATTGCGCGCTGTCGGCCAGGCTACCGATTGTTATCCTCGCACTTCTTTTGAAACGATTATTTCTAAGGATACCATCAATCAATTTTATCTTTTTAATCCTCGCAATCTCTACCAGAATTTTATCGTCGGAGTCAATGGGGGAGAGCGGACTTTATATACTTATTTGGGACCACTACAGCCGCGATTAGGTAATGCAGTATATTCTAACCCCGGCGCAATTTCTCCCCTGTTAAATGACCCCGATTTAGAGGCTATAGGCATCGGTACGCGCATTTTTTTAGGAGGAGGAATCGGTTATATTGCCTGGGAAGGAACCCAACATTCTCCCCTGCAAAAACGCCTACAAAATCGAACTCCTATTGGTCCTGCTTCTACCTTAGCCTTAATTGGGGATGCTAAACAAATGAATGCTCGCTGGGTGCGGGGTTGTTATTTCAAAAATTATGGGGCTTCTTTAATGTTAGGAGTAGCAGTACCGATTCCGGTTTTAAGCGAGGAAATTGTTCGACATTGTGCGGTAAAAGATGAGGAAATTGTCGCTCCAGTGGTGGATTTTTCCATTCCCCGGCGAGTCCGTCCTACCTTTGGTTTAATCACCTACGCTAAACTAAAAAGCGGTCGGATTATGATTGAGGGAAAAAGTGTTAGGGTGGCTCCTTTGGCCAGTATTTCCCTGTCCCGGGAAGCCGCTTTAGAATTAAAAGCACTAATCGAATCGGGAGAATTTACCCTCACAGAACCCGTGGCAAAAATTAATCTAGAGCGGACTTTTATCCCCCAGGATCGTTGGGGCGGAAAATTATCAATTGAGTGAGGAGTTAAGGGATTGGGTACAGGTGGCACAACCACAATTAAGATGACGAAAAATCGGATTTTCTTCCCCGGTTGTCTTGCCGATCATCATGTCACCTAAGTTCTTGGTATTGAAACTAGGATGAAAGGACTCTGGGGCAGCTTGTACGGAGTTAGTGGTAACTGCTAGGACTAATAAACTAGCGGAGGCAGTGGCAAGAATAACGACTTTTTGATTCATAAATTTGTGGGAATTATTGGCCATGAATACCACTAATTATAACACTGCCGACCGCCGACCGCCTCCGTTAACGGCCCAAAAGATTGGCAATATCAGCACATCCCCCCGGAATGGTTGCGCGGGACTTTTCCCCACACCAACGACAACAATAGTGACGTTGTTCCTCGCTCATGTTTTTCACCCCAGTAAAATTGACATTTTCTACCACTGCTCCCGTGTGTTCTCCGCTGTCATAATTGGGGGGAACGGTACGACTGCGGGGGGTAGCATTTTCTAGGGAACCATAAAATAAACGCATCCCTTTGATATCTGCCCCTCTTAAATTAGCTTCGTAGAGAATTGTCCGCGATACATTTGCTTTCACCAAATCGCTATAACTTAAATCGGCCCGCACCATATTCGCTTCGCTTAAATCGGTCCAGCGCAGATCCTGCCCAGAAATGTCGGCCCCCGCTAACATTACCCCCAATTGTACTACTCTTGTACCAAACTCTCGATCCTCCGCATAACCCCCTTCCCCGTCTAGAATCGGTCGGCCTAGATAACGATCGCGTTTAATCGGTGATAATAGCCGCGATTGACTCAAAAAACGCAGTATTTTCGCTTTCCCGGCGGCATCGACACTGCTGAGGATGGAAGCGGTGCGACCTTCTGCGATCGCTCTTTCCTGGGGCCAATCTTCTAAAAATCCCTCCTCATCCAAGGCTAGATCAGAAATCCCCTGAAAATAGGAATCGATCGTCTGTTGTTGGGTAATGCGATTTTGTTGTATGGTTAAATCCTTAGAAATAACGTACTGTTCCCAGGCCACATAGACGGCTAACACGGCGATCATAATCTGTCCCAAGGCCCCCACCCACTCGGCCCAAGAACCGAACTCATCGTATTTAAAACTGTCTAACCATCGCAATATGCGCTCGTAAACTCCTAAATATTTCCCTAATCCGGCCAGAGCAGCAATAAAAACGATAAAAGCGAAAACCGTCTGACGTTCAGAGGGAGTGAGATAATGGGCGATCCACTGGCGAATAGAGGGTAAAATCACCTGTAAGGATATCAATATCGCTACTATCGCCCCAGAAAAGCCTAACCAGTCCCAGCTAAAGACGAGGCCGATGGTCATCACCATCAGGGGGGCCAGTAATAACCCCGCGTTACCCGGTCGAAGATCTTTTAATACTAGGATGCGCTGACGCACAGGATTACGGGAAGATAAGGAGGAGACGTATTCGGAAGCATCGGGGGCTGATAAACTGGCTTTACCGTTATTTTCGGGGTTATCTTCCCTATTTTCCGCACCGAGTTTTTCTGGGTCTTTGCGATCGCTCATATTAATCCTTGTCAAGAGAAAATAATTCCACACCGAAAACTGAGGCGAAAACTCTCGATAAATCTTGCTGTACTTGCATAAGACTAATATTAGGCAGAAACTGCTGTAAACTGCCCACGGGTTTATTAGCAATGCCACAGGGAATAATCTCGGCAAACCCGCTTAAATCGGGACAAACATTGAGGGCAAAACCATGATAGGTAATCCAACGACTAACTTTAATACCGATCGCAGCTATTTTATACCCTTCTACCCATACCCCCGTCAGGCCCGCGATTCTTTCCCCCGACAATCCATAAATAGCGATAGTTTGCAGAATGACTTCTTCCAATTGTCGCAAATACCAGTGTAAATCCTGCTGATAATAGCGCAAATTGAGGATCGGATAGCCCACTAACTGCCCCGGACAGTGATAGGTGACTTCGCCTCCTCGCTCGATTCGATGCACTTCTTTGTCGGTTTTGTCAAGATTAAATTTAATAAACTTAATATCTGAACCGGTACCGAGGGTGTAAACGGGGGGATGTTCCAGTAGGAGCAGCATATCGGGCAAGTCGGGATTAGCGATTCTTGCCTCCACCAGCGCTCGCTGTTGCGACCAAGCGCGAGAATAGGGAGTAATTGCCTGAATTTTTAGCCCACAGAGACGAGGCATTTTTTGAGTATTCATCGAGAGATGTGATTGTTGACGCTCCCCGCTCTAAAAAGACGGGGATTCTTCGTTCATTGAGTCTCCGTTAGCAAGCAGGATTTCTCCAACCAACCAAGAGGGAATCTCTCCCGAAGCGTTTAAAGTTTGCGTGC
>NZ_SFBV01000148.1:0-17859 GCF_007095585.1 Microcystis sp. M_OC_Ca_00000000_C217Col | reverse complement strand
TTCTTGTTTTAATTCTCCATGTACGCGGTCTTTAAAAGCCTCTATTTCGTTCCAAGACACGATTAAGAGTGGCTTTTAGGCTAAGTATAATTACTCATCGCGTAAGTGAGATGCTCCCGGTTTACGAATATTGGCGGTAGGGCATACCGCTACTGCTTTGCTGAGGGAGAGTAAGACCGAGTAAAAGCACTGCTTTTGCAAGGCATCTCCCCGTGAATGAAGAATCCCCACGCCTTTAGGCAACGGGAGTGTCAACTATTCTAAGATCATTGATTTTCATTTTTGGGTTCTTCTATAATTAATACAGCCTGATATTGTCCTTCTTTTAAATTTGAAGGAACTTGTACGGTTAATTGACCTTCATTGTTAACGAATGCTTCAACTTCAATGGTTTTCATGTTAACATATCTCTCTTCATTTTCTGCTATAATCTTAATGGTAGAAGCATCCTTATCTCCTAAAGAACAAGCATACTTTCCTCTCACTGCATTTTTTAAATGAGACTCCGTTAAAAACTGAGAATAATCATCTAACATTTCGTCATCTTTGATGGGATCATTGATTACTTTGTTCATAGATTTTTCTTTCATGTTTAGTTACTCTCCTAGCAGTAATGATTCTGATGTTTCCTTGTTTTTGACTATGAACAACTAAAAGCAAGCGGTTTTGACTAGAATAACCAATTGTCAAAAAACGATCTTCTAAGATTGAATGAGTGGGATCATCTAAAGTCAAAGAATAGGTATCTTCAAAGACAGTTTTAGCCTCATTAAAAGAAATATCATGTTTTCTCAGATTTGTCTTAGCTTTGTCTTCATCCCATTCAAAATTAGCCGTCATTATCTTAATTATAGACAATAAATAAAATAAGGTGGGAAAAAAATCCCCCACCTTACTATGGTAAACCTTATCCTTTCGGGATCGCTCTATGATTAGCAACAGGATTAGAACAAAAGAAACAAAAACAATATCCTTAAGTAGGTAGGCGTTAAAAATTATCAGACACCCCCCTTATCAAGGGTAGGGTTGATTCATGAATCAACCCTACCTTATCAAGGGGGGTAGGGGGGATCGAACCTAAAATCAATTTTTAATTTAATTATAACCAGCTACTTATGCTTGATTCAGATTGGGAAACCACAAAAGCAGCAAGAACAACCACAGACGACCAAAACAAGAACGAACTGAACAATTAATGAATGCTTGTTTCCCTCATCTTTCTGGTGCAATTGATTGGGAATGCCGGGCCGATCGCACCGGGATCGTTCACGTTCAACTTGCTAAAACTTCCAAAGGCCTCCAAGTTATTGGGGGCTTTTTTTTAGCTTGATCGCCCGATTGATATAGAATCAAAAGGCTACACTCAAGATTAATCGCTTGAATTATTCTCTTGTATCTGTTCTTAGAGCCAGCGTGTGGATTGTAGATTCTCCTAATACCCGTATTTTAGCCCCTAGTGCGATCGCACTAGGTAACTTTGATGGTTTGCACCTAGGTCATCAAACCGTCCTACAGCCAATTTTTCGGGATGAACCCGCTTATCCCACCGTTGTTAGTTTTACTCCCCACCCGCGGGAATTTTTTACGGGAGAAAAATGGCAGTTATTAACTCCTCTAGGGGAAAAGGTGGAGGTTTTAGAGAATTTAGGCGTTAAACAATTAGTTTTACTGCCTTTCTCTGCTAAATTAGCTTCCCTGACACCCTTGGCTTTTGTCGAACAGATTTTAGTAGCAAAATTACAGGCTAAATCGATCAGTGTTGGTCAAGATTTCCGCTTCGGTTATCGTCGTCAAGGTACAGCCGAAGATTTATTACAGATCGCCTCTCAATTTAATATTAAAGTCGAGATTGTTGGTTTAAAAAACTGTGGGACGGGTCGAATTAGTAGTTCCCTAATTCGTCAAGCTTTGGCATCGGGAAATGTTGAGCAAGCCGGACAAATGTTAGGTCGTCCCTACAGTTTAACTGGTCGTGTGGTCATCGGGCAACAGCTGGGCAGACAATTAGGTTTTCATACCGCTAATCTACAGGTTCCCCCCGATAAATTATTGCCGCGACTGGGGGTTTATTGCGGTTGGGTGCATCTCGATGGTTCTCGCTTACCAGCAGTTATGAACATCGGTTATCGTCCCACGATCGAGGGAAAAACTATCAGTGTGGAAATCCATTTATTGGATTGGTCGGGCAATGTATATGATCGCATTTTAACGATGGATTTAGTGCAATTCCTGCGACCAGAACAGAAATTTAATTCTCTCGATCGATTAAAAAATCAGATCGAGATAGACTGCGATCGCTCTCGGTTAATTCTAACTTCTGTCACCGACAACTCCTAATATTTTTGGTATTCTCTTTCCACTTTACCCACCGCTTTCAATAAAGGAGAATCAAGGGAATCGATCCAATCAGCTACTTCTCGCGCTAATCCTAGGGTAACAATGCCTTGAGACGGTGGTAATTGACCAGCTAAAGCCTGACTTTTGATGGTTTTCAGGACAGAAATTAAACCCTCAATCCGAGTCGATCTTTCTGTTTTCCGCATCTGTTCGGCCACGGTAATAGCTTGGTCAATTGATTGAATTAATTCCCTCATGTTCGTTTCCATAATATTCTAGCGACAGGAAAGAGATGTAACCGTTATTGCTCGCCCCTCTCCCCATTGTATATTGGCATCTCGCGAGTCTTTAATAAAAGTTTGCTGACCACCACCGGGATAACAATCAGCCGGATTCTGGGGGGCGACAATTCCTTGATAAACCGTTGTTCCCGCAGGTAAAGTCACCGATACTACTTTGGTCGCTTGATTGGGAGGATTCCACTTTTGATCGAGGGCTAAATTTCTGATCACCTCCACATTGGTGGTATATTGATCCGTGGTCAGAAAACGACCTTTTTTGTAATTTTCGTCACTATAATAACGGAAAAAAGTCTGGGGTTTTTCTAGGGTAACTGCCTGACATTCACTATTGCGAAAAGTGATAGCAATATCTGGAGGGAGGGGACAGGAAGGTGCCTGATCTTGAGCCAATATTTTCCGAGAATTGAAAGTTAAATTTTCGGGTAAACTATTGGTTAATGTACTGGCAGCGATTCCTAAAACAAGACTAAAAACGAGCGAACTGGCTTTCATCTTCACTGATTAGGAGAAATTCTCCTTGATTTTATCAGACTGAACCGACTGAAAATCTTGATTTCGCTCACTGGCAACAATTCTTAACTAATTTTCTCCCTGCTCGCCACCCTAACCCCGATTAGCTCCCTAGCAGAAAATTTCCCGCCATTGTCTGTCAACTTTCCTCGCTAGTGTGGGCAAATTAGGAAAAGAATCGTTAAGATAAAGAAAACTTAACATTAACCTTCTTGACAAAATACCCCTTTTGTGCTATGAGAGACGCTATTGATATTTTGATGGAAAATTTGAGCCAGAGCATCGTCGGCCAAACCGAATCGATTCGCATTGTGCTGGTGGCTTTACTCAGTGGTGGCCACGCTCTCCTGGAAGATGTACCCGGAGTCGGCAAAACCCTGTTAGCTAAATCCTTAGCGCGTTCAATTAACGGTCGTTTCCAACGGGTACAATGCACCCCCGACCTCCTTCCTAGTGATATCACGGGAACGACGATTTGGAACCCCAACAGTCGCGAATTTGAATTTATCCCTGGCCCCGCTTTTGCTAACGTCCTCTTGGCCGATGAAATCAACCGGGCCACCCCGCGCACCCAATCGGCACTTCTAGAAGTCATGGAGGAAAAACAAGTTACCGTCGATGGAGAAGCGCGGCCGGTCCCCCAACCCTTCTTTGTGATCGCCACCCAAAATCCGATCGAATATCAAGGCACTTTTCCGCTTCCAGAAGCGCAAATGGACCGTTTTGCCGTTTGCCTGAGTTTGGGTTATCCCAGCGCCACAGAAGAATTAACAATGTTACAGAGACAGCATTCTCAAGAGACGGTTAAATCCCTAGAAGCTTGTATTTCCCTAGAACAGGTGGGAGAATTGCAAAGATTAGTCAGTCTGGTCCAGGTAGCTCCCACTTTACAGCAATATATCGTCGATTTAGTCCGGGCTACCCGTGATCACGAAGATATTAGTTTAGGAGTCAGTCCCCGGGGTTGTGTGGTTTTGCAAAAAGCAGTTCAAGCTTACGCTTTCCTCGAAGGTCGCGATTATGCTATCCCCGATGATGTTAAGTTAATTACTCCCTACGTCTTCTGCCATCGTCTGATTCCTAGTCACGGTCGTCAAGCTAAAGCGATCGTGGAAAGACTTCTGCAATCGGTGGAAGTAGGGAGGCACAATTATTTGTAGGATGGGTTAGCGGTAGCGTAACCCATGCGGGCGTTGGGTTTCATGCTTCAACCCAACCTACGTTCATCTTATATTTAATTCCACCCACCTACTATTGAATAGTTACACAAGAATCTTCCTCTCCGATCCCTCCTAACTACTGCAAAACCACCAACGCCGCCGCCGGAACAGTAATCAAAAGCGACTTTCCATTGCGCGCTTCCACCGTTACCGACTGACCCACCCACACCGCATTTGGCGATCGCTAATTAGCTCGATTCCGCTCACATACAGAATAAGGTTTACAGCGAATTTTAAAAAGCATACCCTAAAAAATTCAACAAACGGCGAGTTTTCACAGCGTCCCCCCTATTCTGAAAAAACTCACCAGAAGCCTTTATTTTGCCCCTCACACCTTATCGAATCGGTCTCCTATCCGAACTGTCCCGTATCGATCCATTCACTCTTGATTAGCGACCACCAATCAGTTGCCAGACCATCGAGGACGTACTTGTAGGGCAGCCAGCCGTAGCCAGCGCTTCCCCAGGCAGTCCCCCAGGAGTTGCGAATCAGCAAGGCACCGGTGGTTTCAATGCCACCGGCATTGGTGTTCTTGATCTTGAGGTTGTCGTCGTAACCAACTGCGTCAATGGCGTGACCGCCGAGAACTCTCTCGCCCCGAGTCGGGTAAGGAATCTTGCCGGTCGTGTTGCCCTGACTGATAGAACTGTAAACAGTAAAGCCAAACATCGAGGGCAGACCTTTCGACAATTCGGTTTTAATCCGAGCTAACAGTGCGTCTCTTGCCGTCCCGGGCGGATCGAGGCGGTAGTAGGAAATCGCCTGATAGCTTTGGGCAAAAGCGTAGCAGAATGCCGACGGCTCTTTGTCCAAATCAGCGATATTGTAGGGATAGTATTCTTCTGGTGGTACGCCAAACAAGGTGAGGGCGTACATTGTTGAGCGCAAGAATGCCCCCGTATCTCCCGTCCATTTGAGCAAGTTGCGCGTCACTTTGTAAAGAAAGAGGCGCGAGGCATCTATGTGTTTGCCAAAAGCTCGCCGCTCAAAATACTCCACCAGTCCGACCCCGGCGTGGGCCGTACAAGAACCGATAGTTTTTTGATCCTCCATGGGGGAACACCACGGCCTCAAGTCCACGCTGGCTGGTAGCGCTGCTGGGGCAGATGTCGTTGCTCCCACTTTGGCCAGCATTTGCTTGACAGATGGCTGTCCCAAAGCTTGCAGTTTGGACGGTACGCGTTCAGATTGAAAAGTAACATCACGAATATCGGGATAGTCGGGCAACCATCCCATTGCAGGAATTACAAATGTTTCACTCATTTTTCCTTTCCTCCTAAGTCGTTACTCACTGGCCCTTGGCTATCTGAGAAGCCTTTACTCTCGGACTTGGAGCGTGACAGTAAATCGTTCGACAATTGACGGTTCTCCTTGCCACTCTCGCCAAAGCTTAAGCCTTAGTTGGTCTATCCCAGCCCGTTGCGCTTTAAAGGTCAGGATTCTCTGACCGCCCCCGCCGACTCTCGACTCTATGGCAGGTACATACTCAGAGGCCTGCAGCTTCACTAAATCGCTCCCGACACCACCGACCGCCCACTGAAAGCCAGTGGTGGGATTCTCGTCGAGGGACAGTAGCAGTAGGTCATTGACCTGCATGGTGATGGATTTGCCGTTGTCAGTGCGAGTAAGGGTTAGCATTGTATCTTGACCGTTCCCTCCTTTCGGGTTCCACTCTGTCGCCCCACAGCCCTGGGAAAAGACCGGGGAAAGCACGAGGATTAGAGTTATGACAATCGCCACGGCCCACTTAAGAGAACGATCCATTATTTTCCTCCCTCGTCTCTATAACGGCCACAGGGATTTACTCTCGTTATTGCAGTTAGGAAATCGCGCCAAGCGCAGAACAAACTGGGAAACGATCTAATTTAATTATCTCTTGCTTTGGCCACCGAGAGATGGTAGGATGGAAGATTTGTGATTTTTCTTAATAATCCCCCTCGCCTACGCCTACACGAGATTCAAATACCCTTCAGAGCAGCCCTATCCGTAATTTGAAATAACTCCTCAATGCTCCCCCATTTCGCCCCCCTAGAGGAGAGAATTGCCACGATCAAAACCTCTAGCAGGGGAATAACAACGACTAGCAATTAAACCCAAAACTAACCACCAGAGGGTACTAACTTGGGGACGATACCAAACTGTATCAAAGAAACCGTGGGCAAGAATTCCGGCCATAGCGGCAATTGCCCCGATTAACCAAAAGCCTTGACTGTCCATTTTATCGCGTAAAAGTTTAATTTGATGGATGCCTTGGCCGATAGTTGTAACTAATAACCAGAGGAAACAGGTAAAACCAATGATTCCCGTTTCTACCATGATTTCTAATACCACAGAATAGGCACTTAAAGCCGTGTATTTTGGCTTCATGAATAGGGGGTAAATTTTCTTAAAAGCATCATTACCCGGTCCGATGCCCAAAAGCGGATAAGTTTGAATCATGCGAATAACTGCATCCCAAACATTAATCCGAAAGTTATTACTACTATCTCCTCGGCCGGCGAAAATACTCATCACCCGAATTCGCATCGGCTCCACCAATAAAATCGCCCCTAAAACCACCACGGCTAAACCCCCTAAAATTAAGGGTAAAAGCCAGGTTTGCCAAAATAACGGTAGATAATTTTTGAACCAATAAAATAATAGCAATAAGAAGACAATTCCTAAGACCATCAAACCAATCCAACCGCCACGACTCTCGGTAAAAAATAAACAAGCGGCATTGGCTAAAGTTAGTAAAGCCGCTAAAATTTTCGGTAGCCATCCCTGCCACACAAATAATGCCGCACCGCTAAAAGCAATACCGGGGAATAAATAACTAGCTAATAAATTAGGATTACCGAGATAACTATAAACCCTAGTATCCCCCGCTAATTCTGAAGTAGGATCGTTCCAAGTTGCTAACTGTTCCGCGCCAAAAATTTGCTGACGAATGCCGTAAACGCTCACTGCTAAAGCGGTTAAAACTAAAGTAGTCAGAATCCAATTTGTTAGGCGTGGCGAGCGCATAATTCGGGCAGTAAAGGCAAAAAAGATGAGATTGAGAGTTAATTTAATTAATCCTTCCAAAGCTGCGGTTTTAACGGGAGAAAAAGCCGTGGAAACCGTGGCAATTCCCCAGTATAAAAGCACTAAAAGGTGAATCGGTGTCACCCCGATTTTGCCTTCATCCACAAGGGTTAAGAGTAGCCAATAACCCGCTATTGCTAACAGCAAAAAACCGATTTGACTGGTGGAGAAAAACGGCGCAGTGGCGATAAGGAGAGAGATTAACAGCGCACCCATCAGTTCTGTCCACTCCACAAACCAGCTACCCTGTCGCCATTGACTAAAAAGTCCGACTAAACGATGCAGATAGCTATATTTTGACCAAGAAGCAGGGGAAAAGTTCAGTAGAGTGATTTGTTTCCAAAAAGCATTCATAGGGTTTTTAGTTGCGGTTGTCACCGGCAAACTTTGATTAAGATACCGATTGTATCTTAATTGTTGACTCTTGGGAGCGAAAAGAGTTTCAGTCTGGTGTCTTAGGGCAGCTTCACACAGTCAAAACCTAATAGCATAACCAGTCTAGGCATGGGGTGAACGTAAAGCTTGACCTAAACGAGTTAAGCCTTGGGAACAGTCAAAACGATCGAGATGTACTTCAATAAATGATAGGCGATCGATGTTACCCTGGGCAATCGATAAAGCCTTTTCTAATTCCCCTTCTGTCCTGACTTGACAACTCCAACTTTCCCCGTTAAATACTGCTGGTAATTGATGATATTTCCACGGTTGTAGATCATTATAAATATTATCCTGAATTACCCGCTCGATCGTGTAACCATCGTTATTAATTAAAAAGATAATTGGATTGAGATGGTGACGGATAATTGTCGAAAGTTCTTGGGCAGTCATTTGAAAAGCACCATCACCCACAAAGACGATAGGACGAGTATTTGGTGCGGCAAAAGCTACTCCTAAACAGGCGGGAATTGAATAACCAATAGAGAGATAAAATGCTTGACCGATAAAGTCGGTTTTTTGAGGCATTAATAAATCAATTGTGGCAATAATTGCATCCCCCGTATCGGAAATAACAAAAGATTCTTGAGCGATAAAATGATTCATTCGCTCATAAAAACGAGCATTAGTTAATTTTTGCTCTGGCACGGCGATGAATTCTAAATTCTTCAATTCGGCCGCAGGTTTAATCTCTAGTGTAGCCGCTTCTTTGTGACTTAGCTTATTAATTAAACCCTCGATAAAATCCCCTAGGAATACTGGTTGATAGAAGTGATGTTTAATCTTGATCTTCTCGGAATTGGCATTAATCAAATTATTGGGATTTAAATTAGCCGTAAATCCGCCTAAATTCATATCGGACATGATCGCCCCTAAACAGAGGACACAATCGGCATTTTCCACCCGTTGACTAACGTATTCGCGACTTAATGCCCCCACATAAGTGCCGATAAATTGCGGCTGCATTTCCGAAATTGACGACTTACCTAAAATAGTGGTGGCTAAGGGATAACCCGTTACTTCTAAAAGTTTCAGCAACTTATCCTGGAGTTTAAACCGATGGAATTCTACCCCCGCTAAAATAATTGGTTTTTCCGCTTTTTCTAATAAAAAAACCGCTTCTTCAATGGCTTCTTCTAAAGCGGCGGTATCCGTAAGATTATCGGTTAAATAAATTGGATTTTCTGAGGGGATACAGGGACGATAGACCAGATCCCGGGGAATTTCGATATACACGGGACGTTTGTGATGCAAACAAGCTGCTAAAGTTTGATCGATTTGACTGGCAGCTTGGGTGGAATTAGTGAGAATAACCGAGGCAACCGTGGCTTTTTCCATGATCGAAAATTGCAGATTATAATCGCCCGTGGTGTGGTGTAATAATAAATTATCCCGGCGAATCGAGCGATCGGAAGCCCCACTAATCACCACCAAGGGAACTCTTTCAGCGTAAGCACCGACCACAGCATTAACGAGGCTAAATCCCCCGACTCCGTAGGTGACACAGACAGCGCCCATACCTTTGACTCGCGCGTAGGCATCGGCGGCATAACCCGCGTTAAGCTCATTACAGGTACAAACTAATTCGATCGGACTTTCCACCAAAACATCCATCAAATCGAGGACATAATCCCCCGGCACCCCGAAAACATGATTAACCCCTAAATTATGGAGACGCTGGCATAAATATTCGCCGATCGTGATCATAGCAATTTTCTCCCCTGTGTTGGCACTTTCACGCCGATCATAACGATTTTTTCAAAAAATAGGCTCATGCCCAGTAATGAACTAGAAAGTAAAAATCAGCAGACTTTAATTAAGTAGCTGTTTGCAATTAAATAGAAGATAGGTTTTGCACTCGATCCCCCCTGCCCCCCTTAATAAGGGGGGTGCCGACAGGCGGGGGGATCTTAGAGTTTTTTCCGCAGACTCTAATTATATCTAGGCGCTGGTGATCAATGCTATAGTATAAAATCTGGGGTTTTTCTCTTGGGTGTCAAAAAATATCTGCGGCACTTTTTCAGGTATAATTGTTACAGGAGATTCCCTAAAACTTTCGACTTAACTAAGGCTGAATATTAATGATTTTTACTGAATTAGTTTTGCAAAACTTTGGTCCATACGCCGGTCGTCAAGTGATTAATTTACGCCCCGAAAAAGATAACAATCCCTGTCCGATTATCCTTTTGGGAGGCATGAATGGCGGCGGTAAAACTACTTTAATGGATGCGATTCGTTTGGCTTTGTACGGTGCGCGGGCCAAGTGTTCTACTCGCAATAATTTAAGTTATGCCGAGTTTCTCAGTCAAGCAGTTAATAATCAAGCTTCCCTCATCGATCAAGCGAGAATTGAACTGGCTTTTGAACATCTAGTTAATGAACAATGGCGACAATATCGTATCGTTAGATACTGGACAAAACAGCCTAAAGATGGTAAGGATACCCTCGGTATTTTAGATGAAGATTGGCCCGATCCTGCCTTAGCTAACACTTGGGATGAATATATTGAAACTTTATTACCTTTGGGTATTTCTAACCTCTTTTTATTTGATGGGGAACAGGTAAAAGAATTGGCAGAACAGGATGTACCTCCTGACAGCGTTAAGGATTCGATGCAGACTTTATTAGGGTTAGAATTAGCGGAAAGATTAGCCGTTGATCTCGATATTTTAGCTAGTCGCAAGCGCCGGTTACTAGCAGCAGAAAATGAACTGGCAACTATTGAAGCGATCGAGAAAAAATTAGCCCAGTACCAAGAAGATTTAGAATTGGCTAGGCAAGAGATGGAAACTCAACAAAAAAATTTAGATGTGGTTAGAAATGATTTTGATGCAGTCTCGGATAAATTTCGCATTGATGGCGGCAAAATTGCCGCCGAAAGAAGTCAATTAGAGATCAGAAAAAAGGAGGTAGATAAAAAGTTAGATAACCAGAGGGAATACTTAGGTCAATTAGCGGGAGAATTATTACCATTAAAGTTAATTTTTCCTCTCCTAGAAGCGGCTAAAATTCAGGGAGAAAAAGAGCTACAATTTCAATCAGCTAAGGTCGCTCAATCGGTTTTAGAATCCAGAGATAAAAAGTTACTTGCTTATTTAGAACAACTGAATTTAACTTTAGAACAATTAGAGAATATTAGAGAATTTTTAGAGCAAGAAAATCAGTTTTTAGCTGAGGATAGCGATTCTTTGATTACTCCTTACTTAGATCTAGACGAGGAGGCGATCGAGTTATTAAATCGAGTCTTAACCCATCAATTACCGGCACAAATTAACCTCGCTCATCAAGCAATAGAACAATTAAGAAATCTGGAAGCTGACTTAGATAATTTAGAGCGAGAATTAGCAGTAGCAGCCTCTCCCGAAGAATACGAAACCCTGAGTAATAACTTAAAAACCGCTCAGAAAAAGTATCTAAATGCTCAAGCGGAATACGAGCAAAGCCACAAAAATTATGAGGAAATCAAAAAGAAAATTGAGAAAACTAAAAAAGAATTATTTGCCTACAGTGAGAAAGCTTTAGAATCGCAAAGTAACGAACATATCGTCAACGCTATTGTCAAAGCACAGCAAACTTTAAAAGTATTTAAAGAACGCTTAACTTTAAAAAAATTAAATAGATTAGAGGGAGAAGTGGCGGAATGTTTTCGTTATTTATTGCATAAGTCCGATCTGGTGCAGAAAATAGCGATCGATGCTGATACTTTTGGTCTATCTCTCTTTGGTCCCGATGGACAAAATGTGCCTAAACACCGTCTTTCTGCCGGAGAAAAACAACTATTAGCGATCGCTTTTTTGTGGGGATTAGCGCGAGTCTCCGGACGAGATTTACCCATCGCTATCGATACACCCCTCGGACGTTTAGATTCTTCCCATCGCCATAATTTAGTTGAACGTTATTTTCCCGCCGCTTCCTCTCAAGTCATCCTCCTCTCTACCGATACAGAAATTGGAGAAAATGAGCTACTCTTATTAGAAGAACAGGAAGTAATCGCCAGAAAATACCTGCTAGAATACAATTCCCAACAACGTCAAACCACTATTCACCCCGACCGCTACTTTTGGTAAGATTATGACTGAGATAAATTCCCACGAAATCCTCGCCCAATTAACTTGAGACATCGGGTATTACTTCCAATTTTATCACTCAATCCAAGCCTTTGGGGGGGGGGAGAGTCGGGTCTCTGGGTTCTTAATGGAGACATTGAGAATCTAAGCCGTCTCGTCGAAGCAAGGAATTTCTAACAGCAATGTGGAAAGAATCCCCCGTCACAGCCTAGCTTGACGGTGGGAGTATGTCAACTGACTTGACAGTCAAACAACCCCACTCGCTTTTTGTTGCTCTACTTTGGGGTAGGATTCAAGAGCGCTGTTTAGGGATAAATGACTGTTCCTCGGCGCTATTGTCTAGCTTTTGAGCGTTTTTTCCAGCTGGGCTACCCTTGCTTTCTGTTGCTTCAAATCGGCTAGTTGTTTTAGTAATTGTTCTCTGACTTCATAGCGATAGGCAAAAAAATGCTCACCTATCCCTAGGGTCGCTAGATACTCTTCTAGCAGACGGGGCTTGACCCAGGCAATCACCGCCAGTTGCCACCAGAAACGGAAGCGCGTCGGTCGGACAATCCCCTGCCGCCAGAGCAAGGAACGGAACAATTGCCACTGTTGCCAATCTAATTTACGGTTCGATTTGCCGCGCCATCCCCCCATGATCATGAAATGGTTGAAGGTTCGTTTCAGGTAGTTAACAGGATCGTAGATTTCCCAGAAAGCGTCGATGTATTCTTCGGTAATCTCTTCCACAGGGCGAGTTGGCTCAAAGTTCATCATCGCTCCCTGATGGAAAGTACCCATACCATCCACCAGACGACCTTCCTGTTGCAGGCGATTCCACAGGGCAGTATTTTGCAGTGCCTGGAGCAGGCTAAACTGACCCTGGGGAATACTCGCCTCCATAATAAACTCTTTGATCCGCTCCCCTGCGCCAGGTTTCTCATTGTCAAAACCGATAATGAAGCCAGACATAATCTGCAGCCCCATGCGGGTAATTTTGTGACAGGATTCGATCAGGGATTGGCGGGTGTTTTGAACCTTGTTAATGCCCATTAAGCTATCGGTATCTGGTGTCTCAATCCCCATAAACACCAGCATAAAGCCGGCCTTGACCATTAACTCGATCAGTTCGCTGTCTTCGGCCAGATTAAGGGAAGCTTCCGTAATCAGTTTAAAGGGATACTGGTGTTGTTCCATCCAGGGGATCAACTCCCGCAGAAACACCTTGGCATTCCGCTTATTGCCAATAAAATTGTCATCGACAACAAAAATGTAGCGCCTCCACCCCAGTTGATATAACGTCTCCAACTCAGCCAACATTTGTTCTGGGGTTTTGGTGCGCGGTTTGCGGCCATAGAGGTTGATGATGTCACAAAATTCGCATTGAAAGGGGCAACCGCGAGAAAACTGCACGGTAATCGCCAGATAGGCATCCAGATCTAGTAGATCATAGCGGGCGATCGGTGTCATGGTGACATCGGGTTTCTCACTGGCTCTAAAGACACCACTCGGTTCACCCCGCTCCAGGGCCGCCAGGAACGGCGGGATTGTCAGTTCTCCTTCATCGAGAATCAGGTAATCTGCCCCAGCTTTTTGGGCAACTTCTGGATAGGAGGTGGGGTAAGGCCCGCCCACAGCCACTTTTTTACCCAACTGCAACCCTTTGGCAATCAATTCTTGAAAGTCCTTTTTCTGAATGATCATGGCGGAGATGATTACCAAATCGCACCACTCCCAATCCGAAGCCGTTTCTAATCGGACATTGCGATCAACAAACCGGATTTCCCAATCCGATGGTAACAGGGCTGCCACCGTAATTAAACCCAGGGGCGGATTGGTTGCTCTTAAACCGGCTAGATCTAAAGTCTCTTGATAGGACCAAAAGGAGTTGGGCATCAGCGGCCACAGTAATAGGGCTTTCATTCAGGTGTCTCCAATGAAGAAGCTAGATGCTTTACATACTAGCCACAAAGCCCAAGTCGATCAAGACTTTTTTTTACTCATAAATTAGTTCTAAATAAATTGTGAAAAAATAGCTATTTTTTGGAGATTAGCACAATTAAATGAATGATGCTTGCTAAAAACTCGTGTTTTCCCATTTTTATCAACGCAATCTAGAGGCTGTTTGCCTCTTTTGGGTATTTTTGGGTAGGTTTCCTATGTGGAAACGAGGTCTATACCGATAGAATATCCGCAAAATAGTCCTAAAAGTTTTGCCCAATAAGCACTTCAGGGTTCCATAAGCAAAAATTATCACACAAAGTCGAGAAGAGCCGAAAAACCCTCTTGAAATTAGCAAGTACCGAATAGTAAGGGTTTCGTTTCAGTCTCTAGGAAGTCTATTTGATCGGTAAAACACCAGTTACTAGACATCTCGACAATGACTATTTCTGGTCAGATAAATATAAGCGTAATTACACTATTTTATACCGAACCATCATGACTCAACTACCAGAAAATATAGTTTCTGTCTTTTGAATTTTGGATGATATAGCGGTTCTCACACCTGTGTGGCACACTTAAACCTTTGCTAATAAAGCTTTTCAATATCGATAATGTACCTCTTGCGAACAGGAAACGCTATAAATAAATTAAATAACTGGTAATTATAGTCAAATTTATGACCAAGATCAATTATAGTCAGCTAATTGACCCGATTAATTCTCCTCCCTTAGCAGAGGAACAATCTCGCAGATAGACAGTCAATCATCCTTGGGTGCGATTGTCTGGTTTTAACTAACTGCGGTAAAATTAACCTAAATTCTCTATCGGCAAATTCGATGACTTCCTTCACTACTTCCCTGGCTCTTTTAAGTCAATTTAAATTGGGAGATTTAAACCTAGAAAATCGTCTTGTGCTTGCCCCCATGACGCGAGCGCGAGCCGGAGAAAAACGTCTTGCTAATGAGATAATGGCCGAGTATTACCGGCAAAGGGCCAGCGCCGGATTAATGATTACAGAAGCGACGGTAATTTCTCCCCAAGCTAACGGTTGGCAAAATACCCCCGGTATCTACACCGATGAACAAGTGCAAGCATGGCAAATGGTGACAAAAATCGCCCAAAGAAAAGGAACACCAATGTTTTGTCAATTGTGGCACTGTGGTCGCGCTTCTCATTCTAGTTTTCAGGAAAATGGCGCTTTACCCGTTGCCCCTTCGGCAATTAAGATTAAGGGGGAGTTGCATACACCCATCGGCAAACAGCCCTACGAGACCCCTAGAGCCTTAGAAACTGAGGAAATCCCCACAATTGTCGACGATTACCGCCAAGCCGCTCAGAGGGCAAAATTAGCGGGGTTTGATGGCATAGAAATTCACGGAGCTAATGGTTATTTAATCGATACTTTTCTACAATCGGCCACTAATCAGCGTCAGGATAAGTACGGTGGCAGTTTGGAAAATCGCTATCGTTTTTTACAGGAAGTAGTCGAGGCAATTTTAACTGTTTTTCCCAGTCATCGGGTGGGGGTGCGTCTGTCTCCCAATGGAGTTTATAATGACATGGGTTCCGAGGATTTTCGAGAAACTTTTCTCTATATTGCCCAAAGATTAAATGAGTACAATTTAGCTTATTTGCATCTGCTAGATGGCTTGGCTTTTGGTTTTCATGAAAAGGGTCAACCGATGCTTTTATCCGAGTTTAGGGCTGTTTTTAATAGTGCATTAATCGGCAATTGTGGTTATACAAAAGAAAATGCTGAAGCCGCTATTCAGTTGGGAGATGCGGATTTAATTGCTTTCGGTCGCCCCTATATCAGTAATCCCGATTTGGTGGAAAGATTCGCCAATAATTGGCCCCTTAATCCCGATGCTGAGATGAAGGATTGGTATTCTTTTGACAAGGAAGGTTATATCGATTTTCCCAGTTATAAACCCTAGTTAAGTAGCTGGTTATAATTAAATTAAAAATGGATTTTAGGTTCGATCCCCCCGCCCCCCTTGATAAGGGGGGTGCCGATAGGCGGGGGTATCTACCCTTATTAAGGGGGGTGCCGATAGGCGGGGGTATCTGATGTGTGTAAACGAGGTCTATACTGATAGTTTCTTCTTTCAAAATAGTCCTAAAAGTCTTGCCCAGTAAGCATTTAACCTTACATAAGCAAAAATTATCACACAAAGTCGAGAAGAGCCACAGTTTTTAATACCTACCTACTTAGGGTTTGCTGAATAAAAACCTTGCGTCTTCATCGGCCCGCGTCCTGTAGGGGCGAAGCATTCGGGCAATAACCTATCGGTGAAACCGTAGATTTTCTATCCGAATGCTTCGCCCGTACTTTTTCAGCAGACCCTACTTAGTATTAGATATGTGTAATTAATTGTGTCTAGCTACTTATCCATTATGTGCCAAAATTCAATAAGCGAGAGCGCCTTTTTCCCTAACCAAAAAGGAAGGCTTTTAAACCTTCCTTACCATAGAATTGGTCATTTATTTATTGACGTTTGCGAGCCAATACACCCAGAGAACCCACCGCTAATAAACCTAAAAGGGTGCCTGGTTCTGGGGTTGTCTGTGTCTGGGCAGGTTGAATGGTCCAGTTAGCAGCAACGATATTACCTTCTACATTGGTCAATTGGACCTCGTTGCTGAAACCATTAGTATAGTAAACGCCATTGAACCCATTCACGAACCAGTTGGTGGGTGTTTGTGTAGAATTGGTTGAGACGACATTGACATCATTCAAATCCGACCAGCTAGTAGGAACAGCCGTTAATGTTCCTAAGGCATTGGTGACAAAGCTTCCTGTAGCAACATCCAACCCATCACCCCCATTAGGATTAAAGGTGGTAACGTGGGCCCCATTACCAAAGTTGAAGGTGACACTCACAATGTTGCTGTCGTTCCATGTTTGGTTGAACAGGGAAGTTCCCCCATTGTCAAGCTGAAAGGTAATAACCGCAGTATCACCGACATTAACGTTATCGACAAGGGGTAAGAAGTCGACTGCTGCAACAGTATCCGTATAGGTAGCGGTAAAAATGGCGGCATGGGCGGGAATGGCACTGAAAACGGCACAAGTCACCGCCGGAAGGCAAAGGGCTTTTAGCAGTTGATTAGTCATTTTTGATTAATTGACAAGTTAGTTTCATGGCTAAGAATGGGGAAAAATTGTTATTTATACCCCATAAATCATTGCTTAACAGCAATAAGCAGCCTCATTCTACCCCCCCCCGAATTTGTCAAGTATTCTCCGTTTTTTATTGATGAATCTGGAAAAAAGCCCATCAGGGAGAGAGTGGAAGGGTTCGCCAAGGAAACATCTTAAATTAATCGGTAATGATTAAGATTGCGCTATTTTAGGGGTTAGGGGGGAGCAAAACGTCCTAATCTTAGCGGGTACTGCTATAAAATAAAAGCATGAAAACTGACACGATTTTTTATCAACTCTTTCAATCTTTCCCCTCTATCTTCTTTGAATTAATTCAACTCCCTATCACCGAAGCCAAGGCATGAGCAGAAAACGGGTTTCTCGGAGAAACCCGTTTTCTGTGCGTTACTCAACGGATTTAGTATGAGGTACAATTTCAAGAAGATGAGGCTTTTTATCAGCGCTTTTTCACTGAAATATTCTTATATCTCAGTAAAACTGACTTAACCAATGATTGGCGGGGTGTGATTGTCTATCCTAACCCTCAAGTAGAAACCGATAAAGTTCAACGCTATCGGGAACTTCTCAACTCCGAGCGAGTGAGACGGATTTATCTGAATGAATTAGAAAACATTCCTCAAACTTCGATTGGTTTAGCTACAGTCCAATTAATTACCCTATCTAAAGCAAAAGCGATTGATAGCACCCGAAAATTAATCCAAAGAGTGAGGCAAGAATTAACCCCCGACCAAAAACCGCAAGAACTCTTACAATTAATAGAGACGATTCTCGTTTATAAGTTACCGCTTCTCAATCGTCGGGAGATAGAAACTATGTTTAGTTTAGATGAA